>JAZUAY010000068.1:0-20640 GCA_045638205.1 Bacilli bacterium | reverse complement strand
GATTGAAAGGAGAAAAAATATGAATCAAGAAAAAATAGGAAAATTCATTGCTGAAAATAGAAAAATAAAACATATTACTCAAGCAGAATTAGCTGAAAAATTAGGCGTTACTGATAGAGCGATTAGTAATTGGGAAAATGGCAAAAATATGCCCGATTTATCACTATTCAAACCATTATGTGATATTTTAGGAATAACAATTAATGAACTAATGAGTGGTGAAAAAATAGATAATAAAGAATATAATGAAAAGTTAGAAGAAAACTTTATTAATACAATTGATTATATTGATAAGAGAAATGTTAAGAGTAATAATATAATGAGCATTATTTGGCTAGTTATAGGAATAATAGGTATTTGTTTAAGTCAATTTTTAGTTAATGACTATGAATTACAAAATTATTTAAATATAGTTTGTATGATATTAGTTTTGATTTACATAAGACATGTGAAAATATTATTACAACTGAGTATGAAGATAAATTTTTAGAAAAAGGTTTACAAATTTATACATTAAAGGCTAGAAAATAAATGATAAATCTGATATACTAGAATAATAGGAGATGTAAATTATGAAAAAGTTTATTATTATTTCCTTATTAATCTTATTTACTGTCGGCTGTGTTAGAGTTGATACTAGTAATGTAGATTATATAGTTGATAAGATAATTGTTAAAGATAAAAAACTTAATAATGAACAATTTAATGGATTTTCTATGTATATTCCTAAAGGTATAAAAATTGTTAATAAAGATGATAATAATATTATACTTTCTGATGAATATAAGAATTACTATTATGTTTATGTTGATGTTGTAAGTTTTTATAATAAATCTAAAAATACTTATAAAGAGGATAATAGTTTATATTTTTCACGTAAGTTTAATAATAAAACAGGTAAAAAAAGCGGATATCTAGAAATTGATGATAAAAATGATAAATTTTTTGTGCAAGGTGTTTATAATTATGTTAAAATAGAAGTGTATAGTAAAAAGAATGCATTAAATGATGTTTTATTAAATACTGGCCTTATTTTATCGTCAGTTAAATATAATAGAAAAGCGATTGAAACAACCATTGGAGATAAAGCACTATATTATAAAGAACAGTCATTTAATATTTTTGCTCGTGATGATGATAGTAATTATTTAGATTATGTTGAAAAATATGACAGTGGAGCAGCAGATAAAGATAATGTTAAGAAAAAATCAATTGATGATGATATTATTGATACAGATATTTTAGAAGATTAGAGGTGTAGAAAATGAAACTACTTGATAAGCTTAAAGATGCTTTATTTGAAGAAGAGTATGAAGAAGTAGAAGATATTGAGGTTATTGAAAAGCCTAAAAAAGAAAAGAAAAAACAAAAGAAAGCAAAAAATGTAGAAGAAATTAAAGAAGAAAAAAGATTTAGTAATGTTAAGGTATCAACATTTGAAACAGATGAAGATGAAGAAGATGAACCAGTTGCTAAAAAAATTGCAGTAGAAAAAGAGGATACTAAAGAAATAAAATATGAAGAGAAAAGTAAACCATTTAATTTTCCTATTGAAGATGATGATTTTGCATCAGGTGAGATTGGAATTAGGGTTACTGAAATTGATGATATTAAACCTGAAAAATCTAGGGAAAGAGGTGTTATCGAACCAAAGGTAGAAAGAAAACCTGAGGTTTATAAGCCTAAAGAAGAGGCCTTGCTTTATCAAACATCTAAAGAAGAAGCATATGTAAAAAATCATACTAAAGGCGAATATGGTGGAATCAGAAATAAAGATAAAAAATCTTTTAAACCATCTCCAAATATTTCTCCAGTTTATGGTATCATTGGTGATGATGATGCTAATATAAGAGAAGTTCCAGAAAGAGAAGTCAGACTAACTAGTGCTCTTAGAAGTGAAGATATTAACTTGGATGATGTTAGAAGAAAAGCTTATGGTACTCCAAAACCTGTTATAGAAGAAAATATAGAAGATGCATCTATTGCTGATGATATAGCTATTGATTTAACTGAAGAAAAAGATGCTCCTAAAGTTAAAAAAGTTACTATGGGTGATGCTGAGGAGTATTTTCAAGATTTAGGTTTAGAATATAATAATGATTATATTGATGAAAAAAAAGAAAAAGCTAGTGGTAGGAGAGTAACTAAATCTTCTAAAAATAAGGAGTCTAATGAATTACCATCATTTTTGCAAGAAAAAAGCGAAAATAAAGTTGCCCATGCGAGTGGAGTAGAAGAAGCAGATGATGATAATTTGTTTGATTTAATAGATTCGATGTATGATAAATAAAAAGGAGGGAAATACTAATGGTAGAGGCTAATGTAATATCTGTGTTATTATATACATTTGGTATCATATTATTAATTGTACTAATTATTTTAGGAGTTAAATTAATATATTTAGTAGATAAAGCAGATAGAATACTTGATAAATCTGATAAACTAATGGATAATGTTGCTGATAAGGTAAATTCTTTTGATCCATTATTGTCAGTTATTGATAAGTTAGGTAATGGTTTAGTTAAAGTAAGTGATAGTGTGGTATATTCTATTGTAGCTACAATTTCTAAAATATTTGGTAAAAAATGTGAAAAAAGAAAGGAAGAGATGGAAAATGAGTAAAAAATCAACACTTGGAAAAATTGCAATTGGAGCGGCAGTTGGAGCAGCTTTAGGAGTTTTATTTGCACCTAAAAAAGGTAGTGAGACTAGAGAAGATTTAAAAAATAAGTTAAGGGAGTTAGCAGATAAAGTTAGAGAAATTGATCCAGAAGATGTAAAATATGAATTCAATAAAAAAATTAATGAAATTGAAAAGGAAATTAAATCTTTGGATAAAGAAAAAGCAATAAAAATTGCTAAGAAAAAAGGTAATGAATTAAAGAAAAAGTGTGAGGAATTAGTTGAATATGCTAAGGAAAAAGGAACTCCAGTAATTGAAAAAACTGCTGATGAAGTTAGATCAAAAGCAATTGATGTTACTAAAAATGTATTAGAAAAATTAGAAAAAGCGGGAGAAAACTAGTTTTTTCTTTTTTTTTTTGTTATAATATATTTATATCTTCGTTTGATGAAAATTTATTAGTTTAATATGATATTTTAAGAGAGTTATTGGTGGGTGTGAAATAACATTATATATTAAATGAATTACAGTTTTTCTAGAAGATAAGGGTAATTCCTTTATAAATTTAAAGTGATAAGCATAAGCTTATAATTAAGGTGGTACCGCGGAATATTTCGTCCTTATGGATTATTTATTTCGTGTTTTTTAATTAAAGGAGGAAATTTTATGACAAATTATGAAGAATTAAAATGGAGAGGTCTTATTAAAGATGAAGCAGGTGATGTAGAATCATTAATTAATAAAGGTGGTTTTACTTTCTATTGGGGAACTGATCCTACGGCAGATAGTCTGCATGTTGGTCATTATTCATCACTTGTTACGGCAAAAAGGCTTGCAAAAATGGGAAATAAACCAATTCTTTTAGTGGGAGGAGCAACAGGTTTAATAGGAGATCCTAGACCAACTTCAGAAAGAGAAATTATATCAATTGATACTGTTTTAGAAAATGTAGAGAAAATAAAAAATCAGGTTAGTGATATTTTTGATGGTAATTGTGAGATTGTTAATAATTATGATTGGATGAAGAATATGACATTAATTGATTTTTTAAGAGATGTTGGAAAATATATTAATGTTAATTATATGCTTGATAAAGATATTATTAGAAGAAGGTTGGAAACTGGTATTACTTATGCTGAATTTAGTTATACTTTAATGCAAGGATATGACTTTTTGAAACTTTATAAAGATAAGGGATGTGTACTTCAGGCAGAAGGATCTGACCAATGGGGTAATATTACAACAGGAATTGATTTAATTAGAAAAACTTTAGGTAAAGAAGCTTATGGATTTACTATGCCTTTAATTGTTGATGATACTGGTAAAAAGTTTGGTAAGAGTGAAGGTAATGCTATATGGCTTGATAAAGAAAAAACAACACCTTATGAATTATATCAATTTTTAATTAATAGTAGTGATCAAAAGATAGAAGAATATTTAAAAGTATATACCTTTTTAACACCTGATGAGATTATTGATATTATGAAAAAACATATGGGAAAACCAGAAGAGAGACTTGCACAAAAAACGTTAGCATATGAATTTATTAGAGATTTGCATGGAGAAGATGCTTTTGTTGAAGCAGAAAATATTAGTCGAGCTTTATTTAGTGGTGATATTAAGTCATTAAGTGTAGATGAAATAGAAATGGCTTTTAAAGGTATTAATCCATATGATATTAGTGAAGAAAAATTATTAGTTGATTTGCTAGTAGAAAGTTCTATTTTAAAAAGTAAAAGAGAAGCTCGTGAATTTATAACTAATGGTTCTATTAGTATTAATGGTGAAAAAGTTAAGAATGTAGAATTTGTTGTTGATAAAGATATAGCAATTGATGAAAAGTACGTTGTTATAAGACGTGGTAAGAAAAAATATTTTATAATTAGGTTTATATAACTTTAAAAAATAGATAAAATTTGATACAATATTAATAGATTATTTTATTAATAAAAATTGGAGGTTAATCTTATTATGAAACAGTTAAGATATAGTTGGGAAAAGATGCCAGAAGACTATAAGGCTAGTTATTTTAATGAAAAAGATTATAATGATGGTAAGAAGTTTATTATTGTAGATAATGAAACTGGAAAGAAATATATATATCCACAGATTGAAATAAGGCAAGATAATAATGGAAGAAAATATAAGCAAATAACGATTGATCATGATTTATGTAATGCTGGATTTATTGGATGGGGAATTTCAACTAGTAAAGATTTTATTAAGCATGTGGGAAGTGAATGGTTTACATTAGATGTTCTAAATTATGTAGTAGAACATTTTGAATTTTATGAAATATTTGATTCTAGATTAGGAAATTATATGACTAAAAAATTGTGGGATAAGGCATTTAAAAGAAATGAAAAAGTATTAAGATATGTTCCTAAGGAATATATTACTTCTGAAATGATAAATAGTGTTGGGCATGGAAAAAAATTAATACTTATTAATGGTAAATATAAATATGTAACACCTGAGACATTTAAAAAAATATATTTTAATTGTGATACTGAAAAGAAATTAGAATTAATTACCCCTGTACCTAATAATCGAACTGATATCATTAATAATCCAATGGAAGATGTTGGATCTTTGATAACTCAGGAAGTTGCAAATGATATTCTTAAAATAAATATAAAAACAATTTGTCATATACCGTATAAGTTTATAACAAAGGAAATTGCCTATAAGGCAATGGAAACTGATCCATTATTAATACAATTTATTCCGTTAGAATATCAGACTTTAAAATATCAAAAAATGCTAATAGATAAAAAAGCAGAGTATTTGTCATTTATTGATCCGAGTATTTTAACTGATGAAATAATATATTATGCATTAAGTAAGAAAGTTTTAGTGCTTGGTAAAATTCCAAAAGAAAGAAGAACATTAGAATTGTGTGAATATGCAATTAATAATTCTGGTAAAGCATTAAGATTTGTTCCAGAAAACATTAAAACTGCTGATTTATGTTTTAAAGCAGTTGTAAAATATCCAAGTGCTATAAAGTATGTTCCGGTTGAGTTTTTAAATCAAGAATTTGTCGATTTACTTGATAGTTTGGGTGTTGTTATTCCAATTAAAAATCGTGGATATGTAGATGAATGTTTAATAGCGCATAAAAAACTTAATATTGAAGAGCAACCACTTAATATAGAAGAAAGTGTTCTTAATGAGTTGAAGATCAGTTCTGACTATTCTGATATAAAATTGGAATCATTGTCAGGTTTGTTTACATCTGCTTCATTGAACTTATTGTTACAATATGATGTTTCAACTGTTGGTGGTTTGTTAAAAGTTTCAGATAATAGTGATTTTTATGGTATGCTTTTGAATAATTCAAAAGCGGTTTATAAAGAAATTAGTGGTGCAATAAAATTATTAAGATGTAAATATATGGATATAGATCCTTTAATTGAATTTATTGATACAGGTGATAAATATTCAGATATGAAAGATTTTAGTAAAGAGATTGGATTTAGTACAAGAGCAAAAAATGCTCTTTTAAGAGGAGGAATATCTCCAAAAAGATTATTAGAGATAATGCATAATCCTAGTGAACAAGCATCGTTATATAGACTTAAAAATGCTGGAGAAACTGCGGTTCAAGAAATAATAGAGAAAGCATCAATAGTCGTTAATTTTTATGATAAAAAAGAAGAAAAAAAGGAAGTAGCTACTGATGATGAGAGCATTGAAATGTTAATTGAAGAATTGGGACAAGTTCGTACCGAAATTCAAAGATTAAATGCTAGAACGAATGAAATATTAGCGAAAATAAAAGAAAAAAAGTTAGAAAAAAATAGAGGTGGTGTTTTAAAATAATGGAAAAACAACAAAAAATAGAAGAATTAAAAAAACAATTGGAAGATTTGAAATCACAATTTGAAGATAAAGAAGTATTATTAAATGGTTTATTAGATATGTTTTATAAAGATTTTAATGAGGGTAATGAGGTTTAATAAAATAAACAAGTATAACTAAAATTTGATACAATTAAAAATGTAGGAAGTGATATGATGAAAAAATTTGTAAAAATTGTGTTAGTAATTTGTATAATTGCTTTAATAGTAGATTTAGGATTATTTATGTATTTTAAAAATAAATCTGATAGTAGAAGAACATTTTTTAATAGTTTGAATAGTTTTGTAAAATATAATAATGGTTATTATGGAGTTGGTAGTACTAATGTTAATAAAAATTCTATTGAGCAAGCAGTACTTATTAGATATGATAATAATTATAATAAAATAAGTAGTAAAACTTTAAAAACTAAATATAATGGTACTTATTTTGATATCAAAAAAGATGGAGATAATGTAGTTGTTGCTGGTAGTTATGAAAAAACTAAAGGTGATAATAAAGAAGGTTTAAGAACAGCATTGTTTATTAAATATGATAAGAGTGGAAAAATTATATTTAGAAAAGAAATGCAACATTTAGGAAATAGTAAGTATACTAAAATTTTAGTTTTAGATGATGGTTATGTTGTAGTTGGTCAAAGTATCTATGCTAATAATGTTTTAGGTAACGAAGAAACTGGTGGAGGTATTATTACTAAATATAGTAAAGATGGTAAAGTTATTTGGGAGAAAAACTATGGTGGTAATAAATCTGGTTTGTTTAATGATGTTATATTAGATAAAGATAAGTTAGTTGTAGTAGGTAAAGATGCTGGTAGATATGGATTAATTGCAACTTATACACTTGATGGTGAGCAAATAAAAGCAGTTAGTTATGCTAAAACTGATACTTTAGGATTTTCTAGTATAGTTAAATATAAAGGTAGTTACTATGTCTGTGGTGCTAAAAAGCTTGTTGAAGATGATGAATATGATCATGATATTGATGGTTTAATTGTTAAATATAATAAAAAATTAAAGAATGTTAAAGAAGTTAAGTTTAAAGACGAAAAAAAAGGATTAGAAAGATTTAATAAAATAATTATTGATGGTAAAAATTTAGTAGTTGTTGGTCATGAATCTATTCTTGATAAAGAAAAATCTACTAAAGATAAAAATGAATATTATTATAATGCATTAATAAATAAATATGATGGTAATTTAAAATTAGTTACTAATAGTGTTTATAAAAAAGAATTGGATAATTATTTTACTGATATTGATATAGTTGATGGTAATTATTTAGTATCAGGTTATTCTAAATATAAAACTAATAGATATTCTGATTTCTTTACTACTTATTCTAAAGATTTGAAATAATGAGAATCTATTTATTAAGACATGCTGAAACAGATTTAAATAAAGATCATATAATGCAAGGTAGAAGCAATCCTGTACTTAGTAGAAAGGGTATGAAAGATGCAGAACAATTTAGAGATGTTTTCAAAAAATATCCTGTTGATGTTTGTTATACTTCTCCTTTGTTTAGAGCGATGCAAACTGCGTTTACAGTTGTTTATGATAGATGTGTTATAAATAAAGATTTAAGATTAATTGAAAGAAATTTAGGAGAATATGAGGGTAAAGTAGTTGAAGAAGTTGAGAAAAATGATAATTTAAAGGATTACGATGATTTTGTTATGAATATTCATGATAATGGAATGGAACCTATTAGAGATGTTTATAAAAGAGTAGATGAATTTCTAAATGATATTAAAAAGAAACATAAAGATGAAAACGTTTTGATAGTTTCTCATAGTTCTATTATTAGATGTCTACATAATGTTTTAAATGACAGAGTTGAAGAACCTGATGATATAGAAATAAGAAACGGCTATTTTGAAGTTATAGATTTATAAAAATAAAAAAAGATTTAGGATTTTTCCTAAATCTTATTTGTTATAGAATTCAACTATTAGTGATTCATTTATATCAGCATTTAATTCTGCTCTTTCTGGATATCTTACATAAGTTCCAGACATTTTGTTTTTATCAAAGTTTACAAATTCAACTCTTCTGTTAACTTTTTCTAAAGCTTCTTTAACTGCTTTATGATCAACTGATTTTTCTCTTAATGCTATAACTTGTCCTGGTTTTACTCTGTATGATGGGATATCAACTTTCTTTCCATCAACAGTTATGTGTCCATGATTAACAAGTTGTCTTGCTCCTCTTCTTGTTGTAGAAAATCCTAAACGATAAACTATATTATCTAATCTAGATTCTAATAACTTTAAGAAGTTTTCACCATGGATACCTTCCATTTTACCAGCTTCGTTAAATGTTTTTCTGAATTGTTTTTCATTTAAACCATACATAAATCTTACTTTTTGTTTTTCTTTTAATTGTACTCCGTAGTCAGATAACTTTCCTCTTCTACTTTGTCCATGTTGTCCTGGTCCATATGGTCTTCTTGCTAATTCTTTTCCAGTTTCACTTATTGAAAAACCTACACGACGAGCTTTTTTGTAACTTGGTCCTGTATATCTTGCCATAATGCTCTCCTTTCTTTATATTACATATTTCTTTATACTCTTTTTAGTCATATTTTAGGGAGTAATACTCATTTTTTCACCTTACAGCATAAAGGCTACTAAATATAATTATAATACACATTAAAATACTCTAAAAATGCTGTTAAAGTCACATGCAATATAGATTATATAAAAAAAAAACATAAAAGTCAATTATTTTATTAGTTTTTTAGGTACAATATCATTAATTTCTTCTGATATTGGTGAATATTGTGAAATAACATCTAAATATTCATCTAAATTATTTATAATTTTATTTTTATCATTTTTATCAAATGTACCCATTATAGTTTGATCTTTTTTATGTGTTTTTGTGTTATAAAAACCATCTTTTTTTATTTTTATTTTTGTATTTGTTACTGGTTCTATGATTTTTTTATCAAACATAAAATCCCCCTTCCTTTTTTCAAACTTCTATATTGTATCATATTTTTAAAAGTTTGTAAAATTATAGTGAAAAAAATTTTAATATATGTTATTATATTATAGTAGGTGGTGATTTATCTTGGGAGATATTAATATGACTTATGTGGGAATTGGATTAGGGGTTTTCCTTATATTAATGCTATTAATAGTTATTATAATGAAAAAGAAAAAAGTTAATTTTTATAAAGATATGCTTGATAATTTAGAAGTAGAAAAGAATTTAGTAGGTAGTATTCCTCTTTCTCTTGAGCTTTCTAAAGTTGAATCTCTTGTTAAAAATGATGAATTGTCATCTAAATATAATGATTGGCAAGATAGAATAAATAAATTAAAAAATGAATTGTTACCTAAGATTGATGATAGTTTAATTGAACTTGATGCTTTCTTTGAAAAAAAAGATTTTGATAGTGTCTTAAGGAATTCTTCTAAAGTTGAACTTGAAATATATAAAGTTAAAGAATATGCTAATACTTTACTTTCTGAAATTAAAGAGCTTACTAGTAGTGATGAGAAATATCGTGGTAAGCTTATTAAATTAAAAGCTAAATATCGTAAAGTTAATGCTGATTTTCAAAATCATAAAAATTTATATGAGGGTATGCAGGATGCTGTTAGCTTACAACTTGAAAATATTGAAAAACGTTTTTTAGATTTTGAAAAATGTATGGAAAAAAATGAATATAATGAAGTTATGCATATTATTAAAGCACTTGATGGAATGATTAATCATATTGCTGTTGTTGTTAAAGAAGTTCCTGACTTGGTTGTTATGTGTAAACAATTAATTCCTAATAAAATAAAAGAAGTTAGGGAAACTTATGAAATGATGAGTGAGAAAGGTTATATTTTAGAGTATTTAAATATTGATTATAATTTAGATGAATCTTTAAAAAATACAGAAAATATAATGGATAGAGTTAAGGTTTTAAACTTGGAAGATTGTATGCTAGAGTTAAAAACTATACTTAAATATTTGGATTCTTTATTTGTTGACTTTGAAAAAGAAAGACTTAGTAGAAAAGTTTATGAAGAAATGGAAGTTGATTTTAATAAGAAGCTTAAGAAAACTAACAAAATAGTTAAAGATGTTACTGATCAGTTAGAACAAATTAAAAATACATATGATCTTAGAATGGAAGATTTAGAGCAGATAGGTGAAGAAAATAAAGCTTTAATTGTTATTAATGATGATTATAAAAAATTAAAACTTAAATTAAAAAACAAATCAACTCCTTATTCTGAATTACATAAAGAAATTGAAAGCTTAACTTATAGACTTAAAGAAATGACAGAAGATTTGGATGTTAGTTTAAAGAGTCTTGGTAATATGTATGATGATGAACAAAGAGCTCGTGAACAACTTGATGAAATTGAAAAATTTTTGAAAGAAAGTAAGAGAAGAATTAGACAGTTTAAATTGCCTGTTATTAATGATAAGTATTTTGTTGAATTGAATGAAGCAAATGAAGCAATTGGTGAAGTTATAAAAGAATTATCAAGAAAACCTATTGTTATTAAGACATTAAATACTAGAGTAGATACTGCAAGAGATTTAGTATTAAAACTTTATAATACTACTAATGAAATTATTAAAAAAGCTTATTTTGCTGAAAATGTTATGGTTTATGCTAATAGGTTTAGAGGAAATAGTAGTGCTACACTTGATAAAGCAGAAACAATGTTTTTTAAGGGTGATTATACAGCATCACTTAAAAATGCTTTGGCATTTATTAAAAAACAGGATGAAGACTGTTATAATGATATAATAAAAATTTATAAAGAAGTATAATGGTTTAATTTTATGAATATAATAGATATGTAAGATAGTTATTTACAAATAGTAAATTATATGATATGTTATTATTCGTAAATGTTTCTCGCCTACGGATGGAGCGAGTAATAAGAGATTCCGTGCGACAATGTTTCTCGCCTACGGATGGAGCGAGTAATAAGAGATTCCGTCGGAAAATGTTAGAAGGCCTTAAACAAGTCTTCTTTTTTTATGATTTTTCTTGATAACATATATCTATTTTAGTATAATGTTAGTAGTTTTACATGCGGAGGTGCTTTATGAATAGAGTTATTTTAATTAGATATGGAGAACTTAGTACTAAAAAAGGAAATCGTAGATTTTTTATTGATACTTTGAAGAAAAATGTTAAGCATAAGTTAGAAAACTTTGATGTTAAGATTAAAAGTGATTTGTCTCATATGTATATTTATTATAATTTAGAATATGAGGATAAAATTTGTAATAAGCTTAATAATATTTTTGGTATTTCTACTTATAATATTGCAGTTGTTTGTGATAGTTTTGAAAAAGATATATTAAAAAATGCACTTGATGCTTTAAAAAGTATTAACTTTAAAACTTTTAAAGTTGAGACTAAAAGAAGTGATAAAAAGTTTCCATTTGATAGTCCTACTATGTCAAAAAAACTTGGTGCTCATATTTTAAAAAATATAGATAATATTAGTGTTGATGTACATAATCCTAATTTAGTTGTTAATTTGGAAATTAGAGAGAATAAAAGCTATATATATTTTAAGAAAGTAAAAGGTATTGGCGGATATCCAGTTGGTAGTCAACCTAAAGGACTTTTAATGTTAAGTGGTGGTATTGATTCGCCAGTTGCAGGATATTTAGCTATGAAACGTGGAATTGTTGTTGATGCTGTTTATTTTGAAGCGATACCTCATACTAGTTTGGATGCTAGAGAAAAAGTTATTAGTCTTGTTAAAAAACTAGTTAATTATACTGATAAAATAAATTTAAATATTGTTAATTTTACATCAATTCAAGAAGAAATATATAAAACTAGTGATAAAGATTATGTTATAACAATAATGCGTAGAATGATGTATAGGATTATGGAAAAAATGTGTAGAGAAAATAAAGCTCTTTGTATTATTAATGGTGAAAGTATTGGGCAGGTTGCAAGTCAAACTCTTACTAGTATGAATGTTATAAATAATGTTACAAGTTTTCCTGTGATTCGTCCAGTTGCATGTCTTGATAAATTAGAAATTATTGATATTAGTAAAAGAATAGATACTTATAATATTAGTATATTACCATATGAAGATTGTTGTACTGTTTTTGTTCCTAAACATCCTGTTATAAATCCTAAACTTAATAAAGTATTAGAAATGGAAGAAAGATTTGATTATCAAAAAATGATAGATAATATTGATATTAAAACAATTGAGATAACAGATGATGTAGAAGAATTTTCTGATTTACTATAATTTACCAGGTTTAATATTAATAATATTTACCATCCTATAAATGAAGGAGGTAAATATTTTGAAATCTAATAATCTTTCAAAAAATCATTTAAAAAATGGTTATAAGAAATCATTTGAAAATATGAAATTAGAAATTGCTAATGAATTTGGTGTTGATTTGGGATTAGATAGTAGTAGTCATAATTGTTTTAAAACAAGTGGTGAAATAACTAAGCGGCTTATAGAAAAAGGTATGAATAGTGTAAGAGGTAGTTATAATAATAGATAAAAAATTGATAGACTTTTGTTGATTAGTTCAACTTAGTCTATCTTTTTATTTTCCATTTCTTCTTCTTTAGCTTCTTCTATACATTTTTCAATCATATCTATAACAACATTATTAAATGATGTGTCATTGTCATATGCTATTTTTTCAACTTCTTTTACTAATTCTTTTTTTATGTAAAGTGTTTTATATATTGTAGTTTCAGTTTTTTTAGGTTTAATTTTATAAGCCATTTTGTCCTCCTTTATATTTCTATTATAATAAAAAAATAACTTAAAAATTAAATTAGAAAATTCTATTGTAATTTTCTATGAGATATGATATATTGATAACATATTGTAAGAGTAGAGGTGTGAAAATGAATAAAAAGAAACATTATATATATTTATTATTTGATACAATATTACTAATAGTAATATTAGCAGTAGCGTATGCCACGTTTTCGTATGCAAAAACAGGAACAAAAGTAAATAAAATTATTGCGGGTGCTATAACAATGAGTTATACAGAAAGCTCAAATAAAATAAGTATAGCAAATGCAACACCAATGAGCGATGCATCAGGTGAAGCGATGGACGGAGAGGGAGAATATTTTGATTTTACAATATCAACCTCAATGACAACATCACAACCAATTAGTTATGAAGTAACTGCTGAAAAAGATGGTGATTCAACTTTATTTGATGATGAAGTAAGACTTTATTTAGAAAAGTATGAAGCAGAAAGTGAGATAGCCAGTGGAGAAAGTATAGATTATGAAGAAGTGTTCTCTCCAATTGCATTTACACCAATAGATAGTGAAAATGCAACCGGAGAAGATAGTTTAGGAGCATCTAATTCTGAAATGTTATTAGATACAGGAGAAATAACAACAGATAAAGTAGTATATTATAGACTACGTATGTGGATAGCAGAGGGGTATACTCATACACAAGAATCTAAAACATATGAAGTAACAGTAAATGTATATGGAAAAGATGTAAGTGTTGAGGGTGCTAATGGAATAACTCTATCAAAGAGTTCATTAACCATGCAAAAAGGGGAAACAAAACAAATATCAGCAACTATAACGCCAGAAAGTACAAAGAATAAGAACTTAATATGGAGTAGTAGTAATACAAATAAAGTAAAAGTAGATAGTAGTGGAAATATAACTGCTGTAGCAACAGGAACATCAACAGTAAGAGTACAAACAAGTGATAAAACAAAATTTGCAGATTGTATAGTAACAGTAGTAGATGCAGATGCCGAAAGTGTAAGTTTAAATACAGAAAGCGTAACCCTAGTAAGAGGAAGTACGAATCAGTTAACAGCAACAGTTTTACCAGTTGATGCTAGTGATAAAAGCGTAACATGGAGTAGTGGAAGTGATGGAATAGCAACAGTCTCAAGTACAGGACTAGTAACAGCAGTAGGAATAGGAGTAACGACTATAACAGTAGAAACAGTAAATGGTAAGACTGCAGAGTGTGAGGTAACAGTAGTAGCCCCATCAGTAGATACCATAACAATAAGTGGAGCAAATACAGTAGATATAGGAAGTACAGCACAACTAACTGTTGCAAATGCCAGTGGAGAAACAAGTGGTGAAGTAAGTAGTTTAGATTTGGTATGGTCAAGTAGCGATACAAGTAAAGCTACAGTCTCATCAAATGGACTAGTAACAGGAATAGGAGCAGGAAGTGTAACCATAACAGCAAGTGTAAGAGAGTATCCTGATATTTATGCAACTAAGACAATAACAGTACAACAACCAAGTATAACATCAATAACAATGAATAGTGATATAACAATAGATGGTGGAAATACTGCAATATTTACAATATCATATTTACCAAGTAATGCAGGAAATATAGAAAATATAGAATGGATAAGTAGTAATACCGAAGTAGCGACAGTGGACTGTGACGGACAAACATATTGTGAAATAGAGGGGATAGCAGAAGGAAGTACCATAATCACAGCCAGAACAACAAATGCAATATATGATACAGCAACATTAACTGTTGAAGAACCTGAACCACAACCTTTGATACCTGACAATTTTTATAGTGCAAACGCAATCTTTTCATCTTCATATAATGAAGGTGGTTGGGCAATTTGGAGAGCATTGGGATCACCGTCGGGTACGGGCTATAGTGGTGCCTCTAGCAGTACAGGTGTTGCTGGACAGTGGGTAGGATATGATTTTGAAACATCTATAATAGCAAAGGAGGCTGATATAACAATTAATACAAATTATTTAACTAATCAAACTATGAAAGTACAGGGAAGCAATGATAAGACAAACTGGATTGACTTATCAAGCCAAATCACTCAAAATAAAAATGATGCCAATAATACAAAACATATTGAAATAAATTCAAGTAGAAATTCTTATAGATATTATAGATGGTTTGTTGTTAGTGCTAGCAGTTATGGTGATGCACTTTCAAACACATGGTACTCTCGTTCTCCTCTTCAATTATATGGATAGAAAAACTAAATATATTAGTGAATTATTGCAAAATATATTTGATGAAAAAAATTGATTATATTAAATATATAAACAGTGAAATAAACTTATATAATTAATACTTTATATAACAAAAAAATTAATTAGGTTATCTCTTTTGAGATACCTTAATAGCAGATAGTAACCATTTACTATTTGCTATTAGGGTTACATTTCTTAAATTAAAACTTTATGGACCTTGTTTTAATTTCTACTCACACTTCGGTGTAACTCTAATTTTACAGAATAGGTTTTCTATTCTGTTTTTGTATGTAATAAAAAGTTAAATTTTTTTTTTACAAATTTATCTTTCTTTTGCGAATATATATAGTGGGGGGGTAATTTATGAGACTTCACTATTCATCAAAAAATTGTAATAATAAATTGATTAAGTCTAATCAATTTAGCAATATCAATGATGCTTTAAAAAATTATATTGATAATTCATTAAGTTTATATGATCCTAAAATAATAATTAAATCAAATCCTAATAATTATAATGTTGATTATAGTAATATGAAACAGTCAGATATATTTAGAAAGGCTAAAATGTTGTTTTCAAAAATTGGAAGTAATGTTTTTAAAAATAATGGTGAATTTATTTATGTTGATAATTCAGACTTAAAAGAATGTGTTAGTAAAATATTAACAAATTCTAAACAGAAAAAAATTATAGCACAACATATGGATGTAATTTCTAATCTTGATCATATTATAGAAAATGCTGAAATTATTGCAATAGGTGATGAAACAAAAGGGAGAGGAAAATATAAAAATTGGAAATATTATGTGACACCTATAAATATTAATAATGATAATTATATTGTAGAATTTGATACTGTGTTAAAAAATGGTGAAAGACATTTTAGATTACAAAGAATATATAATAATAAAGAAAAACAGAAGTCTGCGACCAGCAAGGTTGAATAATCAACCAGTAAACTGGATTGGCAAAACTTCTGTTTCTATAGATAATATACTATAATTTAATGAATTTGTCAAATTTATTTTCTTAAAATTACTTTTAATTTATTTTGTTTTGTGGTAGAATGAATTTATAATAAGGGTGGCTAGTTTATGGAAGATTTAGTTATTAATAGTTATAAAGAACAAATTAAAGAATCTTTACTTAAAGCTAAGGCAATTGAAGTTGCTGGTTTTTCTGTTATGATTGAAGAATTAAATAGAAGAAGTATTAATACTGATAAAGTAGTTAACTTTTTTAATAAAATTAAACTAGCTAGTAGTAAAGCGGATTTAGATTTATTAACTATAGATGAATTAAATAAAATAACAGATGATATTAATATGCAAGTTACTCGTGCTTTAATTAGTCCTATTGAAATGAGTGATACTTTAGTTAGACAATCAAGAATTATTGCTCGTGATATGTCTCCTTCAGGTAAAGTTGATAATGATAATAATAAATTTATTAAAATAGGAGTTAATCTTGCTTCAGAAGTTACTAAGCATGGTATTGCAAAGGGACTTAAAACTTGTATTAAAAATTATTGTATACAAAAATTATATCAGTCTAATTATAAAGATAAAATATTAGAAAAAGAAAAAGAGTTAGGAATGGATGTAGAAGAATCCGATTTAAAAAATACTGAAGTTAAAGCTGTTCCTAAAATAAATGATTCTAAAAAATCTAAAACTATGAATGATATATTTTCAAAGAATATACCGGAAGTTTCTGGTAGTTTTGGTGCCATTAAAAATAGTTATTTAGAAGTACTTGCTAAAACTGTTAATAATTTAGAAAGTTATAAGTAGGTGATGAAAATGAATAAAGAATTTCAAGATTTAATTTCTAAATTTTATGATTTATCAGTTGAAGAAAAAAAAGAACAAATAAATGAGGAGTTTTCTAAAATTTATGATATTTTAAAGGTAATATCAAAATTTTCTAAGGATCCTGCTAGTAATAAATTAGTTTCTTATGATAGTGAAAATACTGATAATGAAGATCAAAATCTTACTAAAATTTATAATAATTTGATGGTTATTGAAGAGATGCTTATATATTATTTAAAAGATAGTGGTTATTAATCGCTCTTTTTTCTTTTAAAAAACTTTAAAGTATAGTATAATATAATAGTTAGAAAGAGAGGAAATATTATGAAAATAATGTCAATAAATACAGGAAGTAGTTCCTTAAAATTTAGTTTATTCAATATGGATACAGAAAGTGTTATTGCTAGTGGATTATTTGAGCGTATTGGTATTGAAGGTAGTAATTGTATTATAAAATTTAATGGAGAAAAAATAGAACAAGAAGTAGAAATGAATGATCATACTGATGCTGTTAATATTTTACTTGATAGATTAATTAGTTTAAATATAATTAGCTCTTTAGAAGAAATTGATGGTATTGGTCATCGTTTAGTTCATGGTAAAGATAAATATAGTGATAGTGTATTTATTACAGATGAAGTTGTTAATGATTTGCTTAACTTTAAAGATTTTGCTCCACTTCATAATCCTGCTAATGTTTTAGGAATAAATGCATTTAAAGAAGTATTACCAGAAGTGCCTATGGTTGGTGTCTTTGATACTGCTTATCATCAAAGTATGAGTGAAGAAAATTATCTTTTTTCAGTGCCTTTTTCTTGGTATAAGGAGCATGGTGTTAGAAAATATGGCTTTCATGGTACTAGTCATAGATATATTGCAGACGTTTTATCTAAAAAACTTGGTAGGGATGATTTGAAAATCATTAACTGTCATATTGGTAATGGTGGAAGTGTTACAGCAATAAAAAATGGTAAATGTGTTAATACTTCTATGGGATTTACACCTTTGTCTGGTATTATGATGGGTACAAGGAGTGGCGATGTTGATCCATCAATTATTCCTTATGTTATGGAAAAAGAAGGAATGAATGCTTCAGAGGTTGTTAATCAGTTAAATAAAAATTCTGGTTTACTTGGAGTAAGTGAAAAAAGTAGTGATATGCGTGATATAATTGATGGTATGAATAATGGTGATGAAAGATGTTTATTAACCTTTAATAAATATTGTCGTGCTGTTACTAATTATATTGCAATGTATTATGTTGAACTTGGTGGTGCTGATATTATATCATTTACTGCTGGTGTTGGTGAAAACAGTATCCCTACTAGAAGAAGAATATGTGAGAATTTGGCATCTTTAGGAGTAAAAATAGATTTAGATAAAAATAATGTAATGGGAGAATTTGCTAAAATAAGTACTGATGATTCTAAAATAGATATTTATGTTGTACCAACAGATGAAGAGTTACTTATTGCTCGCGATACTGTTAATATTATAAATAATAGATAGGAATTTAATTATGTTTAAACAAATTTTTAAAACTATAAAAAAATATGAAAAAATTGTAATAGCTCGTCATGTTGGTGTTGATCCTGACGCTATGGCTAGTCAAATAGGACTTAGGGATGCAATTAAATTTACTTTTCCAGGAAAGAAAGTTTATGCTATTGGTACTGGTAGTAATAGATTTTCTTATATTGGAAAATTAGATAAGGTAGATGATATCGGTAACTTATCCGACGCACTTTTAATTGTTGTTGATACTCCAGATATTAGACGAATTGATTCGGCTATTCCAAGTGATTTTAAGGAAACAATAAAAATAGATCATCATCCTTTTATGGAAAGTTTTGGTGGATTAGAATACATAGAAGATACTGCTAGTAGTGCTGCTGAAATAATTATGAGTTTAATTATGAATACTAAATTAAAATGTAATAGTATGATTAGTAAAACTTTATATTATGGACTTGTTAGTGATTCTAATCGTTTCTTATTTGCAAGTTCTACTTATAAGACTTTTGGTTTGGTTTCAGCTTTTTTAAAAAAATATCCTTTTGATATTACTAATGTTTATGCTAATCTTTATATGAGACCAATAAACGAAATTAAATTAAAAGGTTATATTAGCACTAATATGAATGTCACTGATAATGGTTTAATGTATATTAAAATAACAGATGAAGTTCAAAAAGAATTTAATGTTGATAGTGCTGCTGCTGGTAATATGGTTAATGATTTTAACTATATTAAAGAAGTTATTGTTTGGATGACTATTACTGAAGATGTTAAAAATGAGCAGATTAGAATATCTATTAGATCGCGTGGTCCTATAATTAATAAAATAGCAGAAAAGCATAATGGTGGTGGTCATAAATTTGCTAGTGGTATTAAAGTTAAAAGTTTTGAAGAAGCTGAAGAAGTAATAAAAGAACTTGACTTAGAATGTTTAAATTATAATAAGAAAAATGAAGGAGAAGTATTATGATTATAAAAAGTGCTGATTTAGAAATTCTTGCAACAAGAAGAAGTCAATATCCTGAAGGAGTTAAACCAGAATTTTTATTAGTAGGTAGAAGTAATGTTGGTAAAAGTAGTTTTATAAATAAACTTTTAGGTAGAAAAAATCTTGCTTATACTTCTAGTAGACCTGGTAAAACTCAAACCTTAAATTTTTATTTAGTAAATCAAAATTTTTATTTAATTGATGTTCCAGGTTATGGTTATGCTAATGTTTCTAAAAAAGTTCAAGAAAAATTTGGAATGATGATTGAAGAATATTTAGAAACTAGAAATCAATTAAAAAGAGTATTTATGTTAGTTGATTTTAGAATGAAACCTACAGAGGATGATGTTTTAATGTATAATTTCTTAAAATATTATAATTTACCTGTTACAATAGTAGCGACTAAGTCTGATAAAATAGGTGGTAGTAAAAAAGAAAAATGCTTAAAACAAATAATGGATACAATTGATTTAGTTGTAGGTGATGATATAATAGTATTCTCTTCTGTTACTGGGATGGGTAGAGAAGAAACACTTAAAAAAATAGAGACTTTTGTGGATGAAACCATTTAAGTCTTTTTTCATATTATATTTTAGGTGATTGATTTGAAGGTAACGTTTGTTAATGATACTATTAATGTTTTTGTAAATAATAGTTATTTTGAGAAAATAGATTTAAATAAGAAAAGTGAGATAGAGAAAATTTTAAAACGATTGATTACTTTAATAAAAAAGAAATATAATACTGATATTAAAGGTTTTTATAAAATTAAAATTTATCCTAATAAAATTGGTGATTATCATATTGGGGATGCCCATTGGGCGACACTTGTTAATTCAAGAAT
>JAZUAY010000067.1:0-11084 GCA_045638205.1 Bacilli bacterium | reverse complement strand
AATTAAAGTAAAATTAAAAGGACTGTCTCCTGTAAATTACAGATTACAATCCTTAAAAATATAATTTAATAAACTGTCCAACTTTTGGGGTTCAGTTCATTAACAGTGGTGCTTTTTCCTTACCCCCAAAACATCAACCTACCCCTTAACAGCAAGAATCATTAGTAGTATTACTACCAAGATTACTGCTATCATTACTAAATACTCCATAGAAGTCTTAGCTAGAAATAAATATATAGTTCTCAGCATAAGAATCACCTCCTAAACTATATATAAATATAATTTAAGAAGCTAACACCTAGGTCATCTCAATTTCTACTATAGCAAATATATGTATTATAGTCAATCTAAATAAAATAAAAAGTTATCTTTTGCGAAAACTTTTATTTTTTTATATAATTATATACATCATTAACAGTATTATTAAAATTATTATAATCTGTTTCAAACCAATTTATATTAAATTGATGTTTAAAAAATGTATATTGTCTTTTAGCATATCTTCTTGAATTTTTCTTTATTTCTTCTTTTACACTATCTAAATCTATTTCATGATTGAAATATGGAATAAATTCTTTATATCCTATAGCAGTATTAATTGCTTTTGAATTATTATCTTTTTTTAGTAAATACTTTACTTCTTCAATAAGTCCATTTTTAAACATTTCATCTACTCTATTATTTATGATATTATAAAGATTATCTCTATCAGTAGTTAATCCAATAAATTCTGCATCATATAATAATTTATCCTTATCATAAGTTATTTCTTCTTTATTTTCTAACTTATTAAGATATCTTATAAGTGTTTTTCTATTATTAATATGAATATCTGGAGTTTTATCATATTTTTTTATTTTATCTAAAATTTCAATATTTGTTAAATCATCATAATTATTATTTATTGTTCCTTTTGTAAACTTATAATCAAAAAGTGCTGCTTTAATATATAATCCTGTGCCACCTACTATTATTACTTTCTTACCTCTTTTTAATATCTCTTTAATTTTAATTCTAACATCTTTCTGATAATCATATACTGTATAATTTGTGTTTATGTCTACTATGTCAAATAAATGATGTGGAATACCCTCTTTCTCATCTTCAGTTATCTTTGCTGTCCCTATATCCATACCAATGTAGACTTGCATAGCATCACCATTTATAATTTCAGCACCTATTAACTTTGCTAGTTCTACACTTAATTTTGTCTTACCAACTCCTGTTGGTCCTGTTATTACTATTATATCTTTCATTAGTTCTTTATCCTCTTAAACATTTTTTCAAGTTCATATTTTGTATATGTTATTATAGTAGGTCTTCCATGTGGACAGTTGAATGGATTTTTACATTTTCTTAAATTATCAAGAACATATTCAGCTTCTTCTAATGTTATATAATCATTGGCTTTAATACTCATTCTACATGCCATTGTTGCTGCAGTATGATGAATAAATTTATCAATATCTACTTTTTCATTAACTGATATAAGTTCAAATATTTTTAAAATATCTTCTCTTTCATGATCTTCTCTTATCAAAAATGATGGATGAGAACGTACTGCAAAAGTATTTATTCCAAACTCTTCTACTTCAAAACCTAATTTTTCTAAAATATCAAGATTATTTTTTATTATTATATATTCATTATTAGGAAATTCAAATGATAATGGTACAAGTAATGGAATTTTATCTATATGTGGTTTTGAAAGCAAGTCCATGCATTTTTCGTAATTCACTCTCTCTGCTGCTGCATGTTGATCTATTATATACATACCATCTTCATTTTCGGCAAAAATATAAGTTTTATATATTATTCCTTTTGGTATCATTTTCTTTATTTTATATGGTGAATCACTGGCATCTTCCACTATTTTTGTTTGAATTATTTCTTTTTCTATTTCTTCTTCTTTTTCTTCTTCAATATCTTCAACTTTTTCAATATCTATATTTTTAATATTATCATTTATATTTATTTCTTTTGGTTTTTCAGCTTCTACTTCGTCTAGTTTAAATGATGTTGTATCTGCTTCTGGTATCATTATTAATTTTTTTAAAGCTTTACTTATAATATCATATAACAATTCTTTTAATGTATCCATTTTTGAAAATTTTACATCCATTTTTGTTGGATGAACATTAACATCAACAAGTATTGGGTCTACATCTATATTTATTACAACTATTGGATATTTTCCTTTTGGAATGTAGTCTCTATAAGCATCTACTATTATATTTGTTAAAATATTATTTCTTATTACTCTACCATTTACTAAAGTTGTGATATTTGATCTTGTTGATCTTGAATTTTCTGGATAAGATATATATCCACTTATATAATAGTCATCATTTTCGCCAGATATTTCAACCATCTTTCTTGAAATACTCGCTCCATATATTTCATATATTACTTTTAATAAATTACCACTGCCATCTGTTTTTAATAAAACTTTATCATTATTGATAAGCGTAAATTTAATATTAGGATAAGATAAGGCCATTTTATTTACATAATCTGTTATATTTGCTAGCTCTGTATATAAGTTTTTTATATATTTTAATCTTACTGGTGTGTTATAAAATATATCTGTTACTGTTATATCTGTTCCTTTTTGTAAATCTGATGATTCGTTTTTCTTAATGTTACCCCCGTGTATTTCTATTAAAGTTCCACACTTTTCATCTGATGTTTTTAATATCACTTTTGATATGGCGGCAATTGATGGTAGAGCTTCTCCACGAAAACCTAAAGAGGCAATATTAAATAAGTCATTTAATTCTGTACATTTACTTGTTGCATGAGGCAAAAAAGCGAGAGTGGCATCAGTACTATCCATTCCAATACCATTATCGCTTATTTTTATCATCTTTGTTCCTGAATCAATTAATTCTATTTTTATTTCAGTTGATGAGGCATCAATTGAGTTTTCTACTAACTCTTTTACTACGTTCATCATTTTCTCTACTACTTCTCCTGCTGCTATTTTGCTAGCAAGATTTTCATCCATCACTTTGATTTTACTCATTCTACCACCCTAAATTTGTTTTACATTCATCATTATTAGTTTGATACATTACAGTTCCATATTTATCTACACAATATAGACAACTTACCATATTATATGTATTATTAAAATCACTTGCAAAACTTTTTGTAATTATTACTCCAGATTTTTGCTTATTACATGGATATTTACTTTTTGGATCAACCATTTCATTTAATAATCCTTCATCTTGTAATGTTTCGGCTTTTATTATAGTAGTGTCTGTTCCTAAAAATATATTTTCTCCATCATGGTTTGTTAAATAATTATTAGCACTTGATGAAAGTGTTTCTTCAAAATTCTTATAAGCTTTTCTTCTGCTTTTTTCTATTTGTCTTCCTATAGCTTGTACTCCAATAGAACTTAAAATTCCTAAAATTACTACTACTGCTAATATCTCTACTAAAGTAAATCCCTTTTCGTTCATGTTTTTCACCTTTTTCTTTCCTTTATTTTATTATAAACTAATATTTATATTTTTGCAAAAGAAAAAAAGATAAATGTTACTTTTTTAGTACTTTTACCTTTTCATTTGTTGTAAATCCAATAACTCTTTTTTCATCTTTATTTTTATATAAAATATCTTTTTCAAGTGTTTTTGTGATATCATCTTTTGTTATAGTTATTAATTTTTCTAAGTCTTCTTCATCTTTTACATTACTAGCATGCTCAAATAATATTTTATCAAATAATTTGTCTATAAATCTTCCATTTCCAAAATTCTTTTTATCTTTAGCTTTTTCTATTATATCTTCAACTTTTGCATAGGCTGCATCATTTATTTTTAATTTAGCATTTTTTAATTTACTATTTAATATATCTATTAATTCTTCTTTTGTATAATCAGCAAACTCTATATTATATCCAATTCTTGATTCTAAACCAGAATTCATTTCAATTAGATTTTTCATTTCTTTTTTGTAACCTGCAAAAATAAAGATTGTATTATTTTTCTCCATTTCTTTTAAAATTTCGGCTAAGGCTTCATCTCCAAATTCTTGACCTGGATCTGCTAATGTATATGCTTCATCTAAAAAGATGACACCACCTTTATTTTTTTTGATTACTTCCTGTGTTTTAATTGCAGTTTGACCAACATATCCTCCTATAATATCTCCTGTTGTTATTTCTCTAAATTTAGAAGTTTTACAAAATCCTAAATTGTATAATATCTCGGCTATTATTCTGGCTACTGTTGTTTTCCCTGTGCCTGGATTTCCTGTCATAAACATATGTAAGTTTCTATCTCCTAAATTAGTACTATCCTTTACTTTTTCCATAAAAACTAAATAGTTTACAAGGTTATTAACTTTTAATTTAACTTTTTCTAAAGCTATTAAATTATTTAATTTATTTAATGATGGTTCTAATAATTTTAATCTTTCTTTTAATGTAATATCATTTCTTTCATCTATAAAACTTTCATCTACTAATAATTTTTCTTCTTCTGTTTTTGGTAATGATTCATTTACTCTATTTAAAAATGCTTTTATCTTATCAAATTCATTACTTTTTGCAGCTTTTATTATTTCTTTCATTACATCTACTTGTATATTTATACCAATACTTTCAGTTCCTATACCCCAATCATCTAATAAATCTTCTAAAACTTCACTTGATGTTGCTTCCATTGCTCCAAATGAATTTAATTCTTCATCTAAATCAGTTGCAGTAGAATATGAATAGTACCAACTGTCAATATCAGCATTTATGATGTCTTGTTTATTAGTTTGAATTGTTTTTATATTACCATATTCAGTTTCTATTTCACTATAATATGCAAATAATATAATATTTTTTATTCCTTCATAAAATTTTTTAGCAATTAGATCTTTATCTTTTGTCTTATATACTTTTTTTAAAACACTAAGCTCATTTACATAGTCAAAATAAATGTCATAATCATCTAATATTTCTTCACTTTCTGTTGAATATATTAATTCTCCATCACTTGTTATAATAGTATTATCTTTATAATCTATTAAACAATCAGCATATGCCTTTATTGGTGAAAAGATATATAAATTGTCTCCTAATTCGTGTTTTAAATATAATACTACAACCGCTTCTTTTAAATCATCTTTATTCATAATATCCCCCTAAATAAATATAATTATTTTTTATTTGTCTGTTGAACCAAAGCCTCCAACTCTAACGCCTTCTGCTGTGTCATTGTCTACTGTTAAATATTTTGTAAATACAACTTGTCCTATTATATCACCTTTTTTTACCTCAATATCATGGTCACTGCAATTAAAGTATGCATAGTAAAAGTGCCCATCATTATCTTTATTACCATAATAATCACTATCTATTAATCCAACACTGTTTGCAAGTATAAAGCCTTTCTTTGGTCCACTACTTCTATTTAATAATAGAAAACATTCATCTTCTTTACAATATGCTTTTAATCCTGTTGGTATTAATGTTGGTTTGATACCAGGTTTGTACATTGGAATTATAATGTCTTCAGCTGCTTCTACATCATATCCTGCTGAATGTTTAGTTTTTCTTACTGGTAAATTTATACCCTTATCTTCATATCCTCTTACTACTTCAAATCCTCTTTGTTTTTCCATAATTTCACTTCCTTATTTTTTAGTATAACATTTTAATAATATTAATTGAAGTTTTTTTATTCATTTTTTAGTTTTATTTCTATATTTCCTATTTTTTCTTCACTAAATTTAATTAATTCTATTAAATCTTCTTTTTTCGTCTTTTTATTTATTTCTATATATGTTAAACATTCATTATATTTATTTATGTTATCTTTATAATTATTTATAGTATAATAATTTCCATTAGTATAATTTTCTTTATCGGTAATTCCTTTTATGGTACCATATTTTTCTTTATCAAGATTTAAAAATCTTTTTCCTAATTTTTTAGATGGTATACAATATAATGTAAATCCTAAACTTGTTTCTTTTTTCCATTTGTTAAGTTTTTCTTGTAAATAGTTTAAAACTTTATTTTTAAAGTTTTCTATATCATCAACATCTTTATTAAATAATATCATTAACTCATTTAATCCCATGTATCCTAATGAGAGACATGAATAATCATCATTTAAATATTTGTTTATTCTTTCGCCTTTTTTTAATCTTGCAAATGCACCATGCTGCCATAGTATCTCTGATATATCACTTAAAGTCCCAAGTAATGCATCATGTCTTAATATTAAAGCTTCACGCGCTAATTCTAGTCTTTCATCTAGAATCTCCCAAAATTTGTTTATGTTTCTTTCACTTGTTAAAGCTGCATTTACTAAATTTATTGATACTATACCAGTATTAAATCTTCCTAAATCTTTATAAGTTCCATTCTTTTCCTTATATAATGTTAAATAATTATTGTGAGATAAGGGAGCAAAAACGTGATTATTATATTTTTCTTTCATTTTTTTTGCACTTATAAAACTTACATTTTCTTTTTTACTTAGTTCAAGTGCTAGTTGTGTTATATAATCATATTTTCCACCTGTTAAGTTATTGAATTCATCAATTACATATACAATTCGTGGTTGTTTTAATAAACTTTCTTTTAATCTTAGTTTTAATAATTCTTCAAAAATCAGTGCATTTTCCTCTATATATTTTTTATCATCATTTAAATATAAAAATAAATTATTAGTAATTTCTCCATTAGAGGTAGGTAATGTGCTAGTTTGATATTCTATTGTCTCTATACCTTGTTTAAGTTCATAGCATAACATATAATCTACTAATTCTTTTATAATGTTACTGTCAATTTTATTTGTAAAATTATCTTTTATTTTTTTCTCATAGTATTTTCTACTTTTATTTAAATATTTTCCTAAATGTGAAACATATATAGTACTTTCACCATATGTATTAGAATTTACATTGGCTATAATCTCAGTTGTAATTGAACATGCTTTCCTAAATGTTTTTGGTGTTGATATTACTTTATTATTTATTATAGTTCCATTATCTAACATATCTTTTAAATTTATTATGCAACTGTTTATTATCGGTTGAACAAAGTATCCTGCATCATGAAAATGTATTAAACCTTTAATATGCGCTTTACTTATTTGCTCTGGTAATAAAATTCTTAGAGTTAAATCACGTGATACTTCTCCTGCTATATAATCCCTTTGAGTACTAGCGGTATTTATTAAATTAAATTCATTTGTATATGTTAAATTACTTGTATTTCTTATTAAGCTTAATAAAGATTCATCTGTTGTGTTTGATTTTCTAACTAAGGCTCTGGTATATCTATATGTAATATATTCTTTAGCCAAAGCATATTTTTTTAAACCCATTATCTTTTCTTCAATTATGTCTTGAATATCTTCAACTAACATTCTTTTTTTATTTAAATTTTCTATACTTTTTATAATATTTTCTATTTGTCTTTCACTTATTCTATCTTTTTCTCCTACACAAATATTAGCTTTGCTAATAGCAATTCTTATCTTTTCACGATCATAATCAACACTTTTACCATCTCTTTTAATTACTTTCATATTACACCTCTACATTATCTAATATAATTCTAATTTTTAAATTATACTGTTGCATTAGCAACAAAAATACATTATAATTAATTTATAGATGTAAGAGAGAATTATTTATGAATAACAACATTGCAATTTATGATAATCTTGCTATTAAAGATTTACAAAAACTGTTAACTACCATTAGTGCTAAAACGATTTTTTATAGAGATGGACAGACTATTGCTTATAGTTTATCTAATAGAAATATGGTTGGTATTATTGAAGATGGTACTGCTAATGTTATAAGATTTGATTATAATGGTGATAGGACAATTGTAGAGCATCTTAATTTTGGTGATATTTTTTCTGATATGTTTTATTCAACTAATGCTAGTGAAATAAATGTTATTGCAACAAGTGATTGTCATGTTACTTTTATTGATTATTCAGACTTGTTTAGAAAAGTTAGAACGAGCTATACAGCAGTACAGCTTCTTGATAATATATTTAATGCTATTAATAATAAATTGAAAAGAAGAAATGAAAGAATTGAGCTTTTAACTACTAGAAGTATTAGAAATAAACTTTTATCTTATTTTGAATTACAAGCTAGAAAAGTAAATAGTAAAACTTTTAATCTTAAATATACTTATACAGATTTAGCTGATTATTTAGCAATTGATAGATCTGCTATGATGAGAGAATTAAAGAACTTAAAAGATGAAGGTTTTATAAAAGATGTTAATAAAAAAATCACTTTGCTTTATTAAGTGATTTTTATTTTATAGTGTTGATTATATAATTAGTATTTAAAGTGTTAATCATCTATAAGGATCCATGGTTTATTTTCTGAACCATCTCCTGATGCAGCTGCTTTGGCTGTTGGTTTTAATGATAGAATTGGACGTATTGCTAATGTTCTCGTGGTAGAACGAGCAGTAGTCGGATTGTATAGCCAACCATCATCGCCAAATGTACTTCCCGAACTTGTAACACCTCTGGTTGCATAACTAGTCCCTGCATATCCTCCTTTATATCTAGATGCAAGAAAATAATCAGTAGGATTTCCATAAATATCATTAGCTTGTAGAGTAGTAAAAGACTCTAAAAGTCCAATGTCTGTGGTATAATATGTATCTCCATTACATAGTGAACAATTTTCTAAAGATGAGTTAGGTAAACATCCCATATGTCTGCTTCCGTTTGTAAATGTATTATTTCTATATTGTTCTGCTATTTTATTTAGTGCTCCTACTAAATTATTATATCCCACTGAACCATAAACTGAAATTGATGTACTTGATACATATTTTGATATCATTTCTATATTTGTTCTATCGTTTTTAATAACTATCCAAGTATCTAATTCACTTGGGGTTACACTACCAGGAGAACTTGTTCCTGTATAATATGGACTACTATTATCAGTTGTTGGTGTATAACTTCCTACATAACTTGGTGTCATTTGTACATAATCTCCTACTGCAAAATCAGTTGCTGGTACTTTTGATGGAACTACATCTAATTGACTTGTATCACTTAAACTTCCTATTGTTACTGTAATATTTGTTGTTCCTTCATCTAATCCTTCTATCTCACATGTTGTGCTTCCAGCACAGTTTTGTGGTATACTTACAACACTTGTGTTGCTACTAGTCCATGTGATACTTGATATATCTCTAGCATCTGATGGTGTTACACTTGCTTGAAAGATATGACTTGCTCCTACTTCTATTTCTGCATCACTACTTAAACTTACCACCGATGCTAGTTCATTTTGTACTGTTACTACACTACTTGATGTATGTCCTTTTACATCTCGTGCAGTGATTGTAGTGGTTCCTGCTACTAATCCTGTTACTGTACATACTGCACTTGCACTACTTGTAACTATTTCTCCACTTGAGTTTGTACTTTCTCCTGTACAACTTATACTTGCTTTTGTACTATCACTATTTGTCCAATAAATAGTTTTATCTCTTGAGTTTGATAGATTTAAGTTTGCTGTGATTGTTGTATTACTATTTCTATCTATTGTTACATTTGGTTTGTCTATACTTAGTCCTGTTGATTCTGGATCTTCAATTGTTACTGTTATACTTTTTGATGGTGCACTTGGATTGCTTGCACTTTTTACTGTTAGAGTTGCTGTTCCAGCTCCTTTTGCTGTTACTTTTACTTTATTTGCAATTACTGATTTACTACTTCCAGTACCTGATGCATTAGCTTCAGTATATCTTTCTATATCTAAGACAGAACTATCACTTGTGGTCCACTCTACTTCATTACTTTTAGCATTAGCAGGAAGAGTTCCGGCTTCTAATATCGCACTACTTCCATCAATTGTTTCACCACTAGCTTGTCCTGGTGCTATTAGATTTAGTTCTGTTATATTATCTTCTATTTCTACTCCTGTTGGCTCTGGTTTGTTTACTGTTACTGTACATGTTGCAGAGTGACCTTTTGAATCTGTTGCTGTTATTGTTGTAGTTGCTGTTGTTCCATTTATACTTTGAGCTGTTACATATCCGTTTGAATCCACTACTGCTACATCTGTGTTAGATGATGTCCATGTTAAATCCTTATTTGTTGCATATTCTGGTAACACTGTTACACTTAATTGTTCACTTTCTCCTTCGTCTAAACTCATACTATTTTTATTTAAACTTATACTACTCACATTAATATGTGAGTCAGTTCCATAGACATTCACTTTTATCGTAAAGAACTTACTCTCTCCTGTTACTTGATAATTTTCATTTACCCACATTCTTAAGATATAGTAATCTGTTCTTGTTGTAGTTGTACTATCACTGTGTAGTAACATCTCTCCTTGTGGTGTACCTATCTCTGTTGTAGAATTTCCTGGTGTAAATCCTGTTGGTGCTAGTACTTCACTATATGTTCCTTCTGCTCCACTTGTTGATTTTTCTAAATATATTCTTACATCGTTATTTCCTAAAGTTGATGCATTATCTTTCACTGCACTTACTTCATAACCAACTGCTGTATTATTTCCTGTTGTTACTGTTACAGTAAAACTAAACGTTCTTCCCTCACCTGTTAATTGTTTTCCATCATTATCTGATATTGGAAAGGCATCTGTTAGTGTTATTCCATTAGTCGCTTCATTATAATTCATTGTTATAGTACTTGTTGTAACTTTATTTGATTTTGTACCTAGTCCAGTATAACTAAATGCGGCATATGTTATTCCTATTACAACAAGCACTATAAATAATAGTGCAGATACTGACATTATAGTCTCTTTTTTATTCACTTTTATCATATAAAACAACCTCCTATTTTCTTAAAGTACGTTACTTTAAGAAAATAAAGAATTTTATTATTATATAATATGTAAAATTTATCTGACCAAAATATTTTATTGTAAAAAATTGTTTCAATTTATCTAAAAGTATGATACAATCTATATTATAGAGGGAATTTCTTAAAGTAACATACTTTAAGAAAAAAGAGAGGGTGTATTATATGTTAAAAGTGAATAAAAAAGAGACTATAATGTCAATTGTTGCACTATTATTTATAGTGCTTGTTGTAATAGGAATA
>JAZUAY010000066.1:0-7305 GCA_045638205.1 Bacilli bacterium | reverse complement strand
TATAATAAAGATTTTCATAAATATAAATTTTATAATGAAATTTTTGATTTAAAAAAGTTTAGTAATGATTTAAATTATGTAATTGAGGGAAGTTTTGATGTTACTTTTAATATTAGTAATATGCATAAAATATATTATAAGTGTTTAATGCAAATGAGAAGATTTATTAAAAGATATAGATATGATAAATATGGAATTAAAAAAAATTGTTATAAATTTATTGACTTATTTACAACTGATAAAACCTTTAAATTTGCTACTTTATCTTATCATTATAAATTAGATTGTGCTAAAAAATATCTTAATGAAGAACATAATACTTGGTATAATCCATTTGACCCTAATATATGTAGCAATTATAGTTTTTTTGATTTATATAATAATTCTATTAAAGAAGCAGTTAAAATTATTCACAATGTTAATTTATATTTTAATAATAAAAAAGATAACTTGGATGATGTTTTTAGAGGTAAGAGCTATATAACTGGAATTAATTGTGATAAACCTATTATTTTTAAAAAATTTGAAATATAATAAGAGAATTAAGATATTCCACTTAATTCTCTTATTCTTTTTAAAGCTTCATCTGCATCTATATTTACACCATATAAATTTTTTAAGTATTCTATGTATGATGTTAATTCTGCTATGTATCTTTCCATTTTTAATACAGTATTTGTTTTTCCATCGTTATATAAACTTATCATATTTTTTATGTTGTTACTTGAGTCTTCTAATATTGTTATAATCTTATTTAAATCATCATATGTTATTTTTTCTATCATTGATTATTACCTACTTTGCTTAATAAATTTCCAAATTCTTCAATTGTGCCATCATGCTCTCTTAAATTGTTTATAAAATTGATGTTATCTGATGTTGGAATATCAACTTTTAATTTTTCTAAACAGGCAATTATATTATTTATATCTGCTTTATATTTTTCTAAATTATCCATAACTATCTCCTTATAACAATACTATTCTAGATGCATTTTTTATATCTGTATCTTTTACTAACTTTTGAACATCATACATTTCTCCTGTATCCTTGCTGTACAGATTAGAATTTTCTTTTATTTCATAATTTTCATTCTCACTTAATGATTTTTCTATTAATTGTTTTATAGTTCCTATTCTTTTATTTATTGGTATAAATATATCATATTCTTTTTCTTGTAAAGGTAGATATAATTCTATTAATATCTTATTGTTGTCCATTTGTATCACCTTCTAATAATTTAATTATACTTGGTTTTCCTTTTGTTGCTATAACTCCAAATCCTGGTGGTAATTCTTCTCTTAATTCTCTTGGATTTGTTGATAATTTTAATACAAATTGATCGCTAATTCCACTTCCTAACCATAAGCCAGTTGATGAATCTAAATTGTTCTTTAACCATGGTTCATATGATAAATTCTTAATTTTTTCTACATTATCTATTATGATAAAATTATATGTTTCTAAATTTGCTGCGTTTGCTATAGCATTAGTGAAATCTGTTTTTATAGTATCTTCTAATTTTGATATTATATTATCTAATCCAACTAATATTACTGTTACTTTATCTTTACCTTTTAACACTTCATTTTGATATCCATTATCTGTGTATAATTTTGTTTGTTCATTTATATCTTTTGTTAATGTTGTTACAATATTTGCAAAATCTTTATTTACTAATAATTCATTAGAATAACTACTAGTTATAATTTCAGATGCATCTATTATAATTGTCTTATGATTTTCTATATATGAGAATGTTTTTACAAAATTATTAATAAATAATGGGAATTCTGATATATCATTACTTGTTATCATTGATAAGTAATTCTTTTTATAATTTAGAGTAGCTATTTGTAAACTATCTTTTTCAATTCCTACTGGAACTGTTTCTATATTATTAAGTGCTACTTTTACTACTTCATGTGTTATATTTTCAGGTAATATTGGAACACTTCTAGCACCAGTTTTAAATATTTCGGATAATTTATGTGATATAGTTTTGATATATTCTGTCATAACTTCGTGTTTATATGGATATGCGATTTGAATTTCATAAGTATCATCTAAATTAACTAATCCTCTACCATATATCTTAGATGGATATTTTTTATTAATATTTCCTAATATTGTTGAGTAATCTGATTGATCATTAAATTGTAATACAATATTTTGTTTAAAGTTTTGTCTTAATCTATATCTTAATGAATTTGTTGTTGATGCTGTTACTACAAATATTATTCCATATTTATTTGCTTCACGTGTTAAAGTAGTGAATATTTCATCATAGTCTTCATATGTTTCACTGTAAGCATCATAGTTGTTAATTACAATTATGATAGTTGGAAGCGTTTTTCCGCTATGTTTACAATAAAAATCAAAATCACCATTATAATCAACAAATAATTTTTTTCTGTTTTCTAATTCTGCTGTTATAAGTTTGTATAAATTATCAATTTTTTCGGCTTCATTTTGGAATATGATATCTCCTACTTGTGGTGCATCTTTATATGTTCTTAATGTCTCTGCACCAAAGTCTAATATGTAAAAATTAACTTCTTCTGGTGTATGATCAACAATAGAAGAATATATCATAGTTGTGATTGCTAGTTCTTTACCACTTCCACTTGATCCATAAATAATGGCATTTCCATCATTTGATAATGGTAAAGTTAATATTCCTTGTCTTTGATTGTTTGGATCATCAAATTCTCCAATTATTGGGTTAATATTTCCTTTTTCACTAACATATGCATATTTTTTGCGTAAGTTTTCTATATAAATAAATTCTGGTATTTTATCTAACCATAATTTTTTAACGGCCATATTCTCTTTAGCTGCTTCACTTGTTATGTATTTTACTATATTTGTTACCTGTTCTCCACTAGCGGTTAGATTAACTTTTCTGTTTGTACTGTCTATACTTCTTATAATATTTCCTACATTATCAATAAAATCTATTCTTTCATCAATTTTTACTTTTCTTTTGTCTTGTGGATAGTATTTAGCTCCTGAAAATGCTGATTGTCCTAGTGCAAATAATTCATTATATCCTACTTGTAAGAAAAATCTTCCTGTTTCTTTTAATGCTGCTGCATCAGGACATTTTATCATATCCATACTGTCTGTTCTATCTTGAACTTTTAAACAAATTCTAAATTTAGAGTTTGACCAAATTTGATCGTTTACTACACCTGCTGGTTTTTGTGTTGCTAGTATTAAATGTACCCCTAAACTACGTCCAATACGAGCAGTTGAAATAAGTTCATCCATGAAATCTGGTTGTTGGTCTTTTAATTCTGCAAACTCATCTGATATTATTAATAAATGTGGTATTGCTTCTTTTACTTGACCTTCTTTAAATAATGTCTGATATTTATATATATCTATTGTACTTTCATTTAAAGCATCCCTTACTTCATTAAATTTCTTTTGTCTTCTTCTTAACTCACTTTGAATTGATGCTAAAGATCTATGCATTTCTACTGTGTCTAAGTTTGTTATTGTTCCTGCTAAATGTGGTAGTCTAACTCCTGTTTCTTTGTTTTCAAATGCTCCTGTTAAACCTCCACCTTTATAATCAATAAGAATAAAACTTACTTCATTAGGGCTATAATTTACTGCAAGTGATAAAACATAAGTAATTATAAGTTCACTCTTACCAGAACCAGTCATTCCGGCAATAAGTCCATGTGGTCCATGTGCTTTTTCATGTATGTCTAATTTAAATAATTCTCTGTTCTTATCTACTCCTAATGGAACTTGTAAACTTTTTGTGGGATTACTTTCTTCCCATCTTTCTAAGATATTTAATTGTTCTACTTTACCTACATTATACATTTCTAAGAAACTTATCATTGCTGGAAGTGCAGCATTTTCCTTATCTGTTTCTATTGGTATATTGGCTAATGCTCTAGTGCATTTATACATATCTATATTAGCATTAAAGTCTGCTACGAAATCTTTTTGTTTATTTGATACTAATTCATTTTCAAACACACCTGATTTGGCATCACCTATACTTATAAAGGTATGACATTCATTTGGTAAGTTTATTAATCTGTTATTTATTATAACTAAACTAAATCCTAAATTATTCCCTTCTTTACATATATCTTTAATTATTTCTAATTCACGAACTGATTTAAAGTCATCTATTATTATAAAATAATATGGTTTTATATAGCTATAAGTTTCTCCTTCATTTACTCTATTTTCTTCAATATTAGTTTTTCTTCTTTGAAATTCTTGCTCTAACGTTAAGGATAATTCTTTAGCTTCATCTAAATTTGTTGCAAAATATCTTAAACTTCTTGAATTATTCCAACAATGTGGTAAGCTTTTTAAATATTCCCATCTATCCATCTTTTTTTTGTTTGTAAATACTACTATTTTTAAATCATCATAACTATGGAATGTCATTAATTGTAGCATTAAACCATCTATAAATAAGTTCTTTTGTTTTCCATCCCCTATTATTGCTGAAATATTGTTCTTTACAAATGATAAGTTTATTGGTACTTGTAATAATTCTTTTGATTCTTTTCCTAAATCTAGGACTAACTTTTTTAAATTATCATCTTCTAATGAGAAACTTTCTCCAGGATATTTAACGGTTCCTTTAAATTCAGTAGATCCTACTCCTAATCTTAAATCTAAAAAGTCTTTTTGGTCTAATTCTCTTTCCCATAAATTTCTTTTGCGATTTAATATGATACTTTCACATTCATTTAATGGTATATAATTTTCAATTAATACTTTTCTTTCATTTTCCATTTCAGTATGAATGCTTTTTCTTTTAGCTGCAATGTATTCTTTATATTTTTCTTGACGTAATTCTTCATGCTTTTTTACTTTTTTATTTTGATATCTTCTATTTAACAGTGGCCATAAAATCATACTAAGTAGCATTCCTACACACATTATAATTGTTGGCAGTGAACTTGCTAATGTCTTGGTTCCACTCATTACACCTTCAATAGATGAATACCCCATCATTAAAGATACCATACCCATACTAAGCATTGGTCCTAATACATATATCATTGGTGTATCATCTGGTTCTGTTTTTCCTGGTGGTGGATCAATATTTATTTCTACTTGTTCTATTCCTGCTTTAAATCTTGGTGAACGAAAGAAATAGTCTTCTTCCTTATAAAATTCAATATTTTCTTCTTCAATATCCCTTTCATCTATTATTGGTTGTGCTACAACCATCTTGTTTTTAAAATATCTACCATCTAATTTTACTAAATTACTTATATTGTTTACTATTATTGAGTCACCTAATACTATTATTTTTAATCCCATGATAAAAATAATGTCCCCATGATACAATTTTTTACCTTTAACAATATCATTATTTACATAAGTTCCATAGTTACTATTTAAATCTTCTATAAACCAAGTGTTGTTTGTATAAGTTAATACAGCATGTCTACTAGATACTAATGGATAACTATAATTGATTGCAGCATCATTGTTATTGCCTATTAATATTTTTGATCCATTTTGTACTTGTAGTCTGGCAGTCTGTTCTATATCAGGTGAGCAATATAATAAGATATAATCATTTTCATTACTGACTCTTAATAAATGTAGTGAATGTTCTTTTAATGGTACTGAATCTAATTCTTTGTTATTAGCTACTATCTTTGTTTCAAAATTACTTTTTAATAATAAAAGTCCATCAGTTTCTTCAATACTTACTAAATTTCTTATATTTCCTAAACCATCCATGTCTGTTATCCAATAAGCTCCAGTTATGGTTTTTGGTAATCTGAAATTATATATTTTTGTTCGTTTTATTAGTCTAACTATCATAAAATCCACCCCAATATGGAAAACTTATAGAACACTTTTCCATTTTTTATTCTATTTTTATTATATCTATTTTATAGATATTTTTCAAGTCTTTTTAAGCTTATTTAATAATTAGTGATAAATTAATTAAACACATTGTTTAACTTTTTCATAAAATATTTATAGAGGTGTAAATTATGATTAATTTTTTTATAAACCTTAGCCCTGTTTATCAAGCTTTAATTGCGGGAATTTTCACTTGGTTTGTTACGTTACTTGGAGCTAGTTTAGTTTTTTTCTTTAAAAAAATTAATAATTTTATTATGGATCTTACTATGGGGTTTTCTGCTGGTATTATGATTGCAGCATCTATTTTTTCTCTAATAATACCGGCACTTAATATGAAAAATAATTGTTTCTTGCCTAATTATTTAATCGTTAGTATTGGTATTATTTTAGGAACTTTTTTAATTTTAGGTGGTAGCTTCATTTATGATTTTCTTAATAATTTTAATAATAAAAATATTGGTGATAGTAAGAAAAGAAGTTTTTTACTTATTAGTTCTATTACAATTCACAATATTCCAGAAGGTTTTATTTTAGGGTGTGCCTTTGCTTCTATTAAATATAATAGCAGTATTACATTAATTAGTGCTGTAATGTTAACTATTGGTATCGCAATTCAAAATTTTCCTGAAGGCTGTGCCATTAGCTTGCCACTTAGAAGAGAAGGTTATTCTTTATCTAAAGCTTTCTTTATTGGTCAGTTGAGTGCAATTGTTGAACCTATTAGTGCTGTTGTTGGTGCTTTGCTTGTTATTAAAATTAAAAGTCTTTTACCTATTTTTTTAGCAGTTGCTAGCGGTGCAATGTTTTATGTTTGTTTTGAAGAACTTATTCCTGAAAGTCAAAGGAATAGCAAATCTATTGCTACTATTTCAACTATTCTTGGTTTTATAATAATGATGGTTTTAGATGTTGCTTTAGGGTAAATTAAAAGAACTAATTAAAGTTCTTTTTTAGATTAAGTCTTTATGAGATGATATTTTGCCTTCTAATGATTTATATATACTATCTGCACCTAAGAAACTAAATAAACCTATCCATAAGCTGTCTGGAAACAAAACATCCGTAAAACTATTACAAAATATTATTCCGAATACCATATTTACTATTAAATTATATAGTAATAGAATACTGGATTTTTTAAAATATTTCTTAGTTTTTTGTATAAAAGCACATGTAAAGGCACTCATAAATATTGATACTATTAGTAATTTTTGTAATAAATTTATATTTAACATAAAATCAACTCAATATATTATATGCTTTTAATTTATTTTTGATACACTTTTATGAAAGGTTGTCTTAAATGATTATTCTTAGTTTTTTCCATATATTTTACTGAACATTTTATGTTTGGATTAATATAGATAACATCATCCTTGGTATAATCTTTAAAAATTGATTTATTTATTTGTTTATAATTTATTACTTTTTTAT
>JAZUAY010000065.1:0-7750 GCA_045638205.1 Bacilli bacterium | reverse complement strand
AATAATGACAGATAATTGATAATGTGTTTATTATAAAACACATTTTTTTGTTGCCATAAAAGAAAAAAGGAGGCTATTTTATATGATAAAAATTAATAAAAAAGAAACTATAATATCAATTGTAGCATTGTTATTTATTATAGTAGCAGTAGTGGGTATAACTTATGCCACATTTAACTATACTGGATTAGGTACTAAAAGTAATAAAGTAACTACATCAACAATAACAATGAATTATAATGAAGCGACAAATGGAATAACACTAACAGATGCTTTTCCAATATCAGATAATGATGGTAAGCAATTAACAGGTGAGGGCAGAACATTTAGTTTTACTGTTACGGTAACTACAGGAAATAATACAGCGGTAGGTTATGAAGTAAGTGCTGTGAAAGATAACACATCAACTTTAGGAAATAATGATGTAAGAATATATTTAGAAAAAAGTACGACAGGAGCAGAGGGAACATATTCTTCTGTATTAGAACCAACTGGATTCAGTCCAATTAACGCCACAACGGAGATCGGAACGCCAGCAGGAGAGATGTTACTACATAGTGATAGTACAACAAGTACTAGAACAGATTATTATATCTTAAGAATGTGGGTAGCAGAAGATTATCAAGTAACAGGGGAGAGTAAGTTCTTTACCATAAAAGTCAATGTCTACGGAACAGATTCACATATCAATGTAAGTAGTATAAGTCTAAATAAAAATAGTTTAACACTTGATGAGGGAGAGAGTGAACAGTTAAGTGCAACAGTGCTACCAGATTATGCAACAGATAAAAGTGTGACATGGACATCATCTAACACAGATGTAGCAGTAGTAGATAGTTCAGGAAATGTAACAGCCCAAAGTATAAGTGGAATAACAGCGACTGCAACCATAACTGCTACAGATTCAAAAGGACATAGTGCCAGTTGTGTAGTAACAGTCAATAAGCCAGAACCAACAGGTGTTGAGATAGAAGATAATATAACAGAACTAAATCTAATAGCACCAGGACAGACATCAGGAGGGACAACAGAAGGAAGCAGTGCGATACTAGAAGCAGGAACAACCCCTGCAAATGCGAACTCAAATGAAGTAGAATGGACAACAAGCGATTCAAGTGTATTAGATATTGAGAAGTATACTGATGCTAATGCCAGTGGAACAGGAAGTAGTAAGAGTGTAGTTGCCAACAAAGTAAAAGTAACAGCCAAAGGAGCAGGAAGTGCAACATTAACAGTAAAAAGTGCGAGTAATCCAAGTGCAACAGCAAAATCAATAACAGTAACAATTGAGGAACCAGAATCAACTGGACTAACAATCGATAAACCAAATGTTACAATAGATAGAAACTCAAATACCACAATCACTGCAACATTAAACTTATCAAACTCAAGAGATAAGACAATATATTGGACAAGTAGTGATAGTAGTAAAGCAAGTATAAGTTGTACAAATGGAAGTATAAACTCAAGTGGGGAAATAGAAACAACTTCTGCAACTGCAGTATGTACAGTAACAGGATTAGTGGCAGGAAGTACAACAATAACAGCACGAGATGCAAAAGGACATACAGCAAGTAGTATAGTAACAGTACAAAATGAATTAGCAAGTGCACTAAGTTTATCAAGTGATACAGAAATAGAAGTAGGAGCATCTCATATATTTCAAGCCAGTGTAACACCAAGTGATGCGAGAGATATATCAAGTATCACATGGACAAGTAGTAACACTAGTGTAGCAACAATACCAAATGATTGTGTTGGAAGTGTAACATGTGAAATAGAAGGATTAGATGAGGGAACAACAAATATTACAGTAACAATAGGAAGTTTATCTGATACATCACAATTAGATGTAGTGCCTGGAAATATCGGATCACAATTAAAGAATAATATGACCTTATTATCATCAACATCATCTGATACAAATCCTATATATTATTATAACGGAAATGCAAGTACAACAAATAATAATGTAAATTTTGGTGGGTATTGTTGGAAGATAATAAGAACAACAGAAACTGGTGGAATAAAAATGATATATAATGGAACCCCAAATAATGGAGAGTGTAGTACAACAACAGGTGCTAGTACACAAATAGGAACAAGTATATATAATGATACATATAACTCAACTGCATATGATTCAACTGCAAAAACAGAAGTAGATAATTGGTATAATAGTAATCTATCTTCATACAGTAGTTATTTAGAGAATATAAATTATTGTGAAGATACATTAGATACAACAAATCCATTGTCATGTATGGCTAGTTATACTTTAAATAGGGGATTAATAAGTGCAGGTGAAGCGTATTTAGCAGGACTAGATACAACAAGCACTAATACCTCAAACTATTTATATACAGGGCAGCAATATTGGACAATGAGTACTGGTAATGGTACATCTAGTCAAAGCATAAGCTTTACAAGAGATGGTTCAAATTATAAAACAGGAACATATACCGGAACTGGAACATCAAGTAATATATTAACAACAAATACCAGCGGTACAATAGTAGATAGTAATAATGGAACTTACTATGGTACAGGTAATATGTCATCATGTTATAATAGCTGCTACTACGGCAGCACCTGCAGCGGCGGCGCTTATGTCCTTACTAGTTGCTGTACTATGGCTACTAGTTCTTACAGCGACAGATGCGGCAACAGCGGCTACGGTATCCGCGGCGGTGGATTGTCTGGTTCGTATGCCGGTTCGTCATCTGGTTCTTCCCTTGGTTTGCGCCCAGTTATCTCAATTAGTAGTTCAGTTAAATTGGATACTGGCACCGGCTCTACAACTCAACCTTATACATTATCAGTGAATTAAAGAATATTATATTTTACAGTATATAATATAATGTTTATATAATAATAAATGATTAGCATCACTCGCTAATCATTTTTCTTATACCATCATATAGGAATGGTTTATATTCATTAATTGTAATAGGTTTATTGTATATGATTATATTAAATACAGTAGATCCTACTAGTTCTATTATCATATAAAAAGTTATTTCAGGATTTTTAAGTTTTATATTGTTTTCTTTTACACCTTTTAAAAATAAATCTTTTACACCTAATTTATCATCATCTATTAATTCAGGTATTCTTTCATTATAAAGACCAAAAGACAAATTTTTAGAAATAAATTTTAATAAATCTTTATTTTTAATTAGTTCATCTATAATATAATCAATTATAAATATTATTTGTTCATCAAATTCTTTAATTTCTTCTTTATAAAGTTTTGTTAATGCTTTATTAAAAAGTTCATAAGATTTTTTAGTAATTAATTGTTCTTTTAAATCATATTTATCTTTAAAATATAAATAAAATGTACCTTTAGCAACTGAAGCATTATCAACAATTTCTTGTATAGTAGTAGCTTCTACTCCTTTTTTTTTGAATAATTTAAAACCTTCATTAAATATTTTTTCTTTTTTAGTCATATTTATCTCCCTTTTTCTATATAAATTATATATAAAAAACTGTTATAAGTCAACATATCTTTATAAAATATTGACTATTAGTCAGTTTTGTGATATAGTAATTTTTGAAATTTATGAGAGGGTGTATTTATGGAAAAGTTTAGTGAATTTCTATGTAAAAAGAAAGTATTTATATTAGTAGTTGCTAGCATTCTATTATTGTTATCATTTGTTGGAATGATAAAAACTAAAATAAATTATGATATTTTAATATATTTACCAGAAGACATTGAGACAATGAAAGGACAAAAAATATTAACTAATGATTTTGATATGGGTTCTTTTGCAACAGTTATTACATATGATATGTCACATAAAGATATGCTTAAATTAGAAAGTGAAATAAAAGAAATTGATACTGTAGAAAAAGTAGTATCACTTGCAGATGTTACGGGAACAACTATTCCTTTAGAATTTTTACCAAAAGATGTTTTAAGTAAGGTAAAACAAGGTGATAAAGAATTAATGTTAGTAACCTTTAAGGAAGGTATTAGTCATACTAAAACTTTAAATGCTGTAAGAGATATTAGAAAACTTGGTAAAAAACATGTAAAAGTTGGTGGTATGAGTTCAATGGTATTAGATACTATGGATATATCAGATAGTGAATTTGCTATCTATATAGTTATATCGGTGATTTTATGTATTGTTATATTATCACTTGCACTGGATTCCTATGCTGTACCATTTATACTTTTAACCAATATTGGAGTAGCGATTGGCTACAATATGGGAACAAATTACTTCTTAGGCGAAATATCATATATAACAAAAGCCATAAGTTCTGTTTTACAATTGGGTGTTACAACAGATTTTTCAATATTCTTATATCATAAATACGAAGCTGCCAAGAAAAAATATAAAAATAATAATGATGCAATGAAAAGCGCTATAAAAGAAACTGCTGTTTCAGTTATAGGATCATCTCTAACAACAATTGCCGGTTTCCTAGCGCTATGCACCATGAATTTATCGTTAGGAAAAGATATTGGAATTGTTATGGCTAAAGGTGTACTTTTAGGAGTAGTTAGTGTCATTACAATATTCCCAGCTTTACTATTAGTATTTGATAATATTATTACAAAAACATCACATAAACCAATATTGCCAAAATTTACTAAACTTAATAACTTTGTAATTAAACATTATAAAGTAATGTTTGCACTATTCCTTATATTAATAATACCAGCTTGGTTCGGACAGAAAAACACCAAAAGCTATTACAATTTAGATAAATCATTACCAAGATATTTAGAAAGTAGTGTAGCTGGTAAAACTTTAAAAGAAGAATTTGGTGTAGTATCACCTGAAATTATTTTAATAGATTCTAATATTAAAAATAGTGAAGTTGAAAAAATGGTAGTAGAATTAGAAAATGTTAAAGGGATTGATACAGTTTTATCACCATCTAAATTAGAAAGTATTGGCCTAACTGATGAAATTTTAGGTGATGAATTAACTAGTGTTTATAAAACAGATAAATATAAAATGATAATGATTAATTCAAAATATGAAACTGCAACAGATCTTTTAAACAGTCAAATAGATAAAGTTAATAAAATAATAAAAAAATACGATAAAACAGCAATATTAGCAGGAGAAGGACCGCTTATGAAAGATTTAGTAGTAATAAGTGATGAAGACTTTCATAATGTAAATTATTCCTCTCTTGGAGTAATATTTATAATAATGATTTTTGTACTTAAATCTATAACACTTCCAATCCTACTAATTTGTTTAATAGAGTTTGCTATATTTATAAACATGGGAATTCCATATTATACAGGATTAACAATTCCATTTATAGCATCTATTGTAATAGGAACAATTCAACTAGGTGCAACAATTGACTATACAATACTTTTAACTACTAAATTTATAGAGGAAAGAAAAAAAGGAATTGACAAATTAACTGCTATTAAAACGGCAGTTGAAGTATCATCAACATCAATATTTGTCAGTGGAATGTGTTTCTTTGCAGCAACTTTTGGAGTAGGAATAATATCAAAACTAGATATGATAAGTACACTATGTACATTAATATCACGAGGAGCAATTATAAGTATGATAGTTGTAATTGGCTTGCTTCCATCATTTTTGATAATATTTGATAAATTAATTTGTAAATCAACACTTGGATTTAGAAAAGAGGAGAGTAATATGAATAAAAGAAAAAAAATAGCCGTATTATTAATAATAGGAATAATTATTAATATAACAAATGTTAATGCTTTAACTAAAAACGAAACCGTATTTGCAAAACTTGATTATAATGGAAAAAGTAAAAATATAACAGTGAATGAACATTTAACTAACATAAATGATGAAGAAAATATTGAAGATGTTACTACATTAAAAGAAATATTAAATATTAATGGTAATGAAAAATTTAATCTTAATGGTAATAAAATAACTTTTGAAAATAAAGGGAATGAAATATATTATAGTGGTAAAAGTGATAAAAAACTACCAATAAATATGAATATTAAATATAAATTAGATGGTAGAGATATTGAATTAAAAAAATTATTAGGAAAAAGTGGTCATGTTACAATAAGTATTGATTATACTAATAATTTAAAACAAAATGTAGTAGTTAACAATGTAAATAAAACATTATATACACCATTTGTAGTAACAACAGGAACTATAATTCCAACAAAAAATATTAAAAATGTAACAGTAACAAATGGTAAAGTATCATCAACTGGTGATAAGTATATAATACTTGCTCTAGCATCACCTGGATTATCAGATAGTCTAGAGTCTCATGAATTAGACAAACTAAATAATATAACTATAGAATATGATGTTAAAAAGTTTAAATTAAATAGTATATATACAGTTGCAACTTCAAAACTATTAGATGATAGTGATTTAGATATTTTTGATAGATTAGATAAAGTATATGAGAATGCTGAAGAATTAAATAATGCTAGTAAAAAGTTAGTGGATGGTTCAAAAAGCTTAGCAGCAGGAACAGCTAAAGCATATAATGGAAGTAGTTTATTAAGTAACACATTAAATGAAAAATTAACAGAACAAAAAAGTAAACAAGCAATTGATGATAACACATTAAATTATTTAGTTAGTGTTGTTAAAAATACAGTATCTAACTCATTTACAGATGAAAAGATTAATGAAATAGGATCAAGTGCCGAAGCAAAAGTAAATGAAAGTATTAATTATTATCAAAATGTAGTAGCAAGTAAAGCAAATGATGCCGAGTTTCAATCAATGATTGCAACATGCACAACTGAGACTCCACATCCTCTATGTGCAACAGAGGATGTTCAAAACTACATGCAAGCTGCATATATTGCTACAAATCCAAATGTTCAAAATCTTATGAGGCAAACTGCTAAAACAACTGCTATTGAAACTGCCAAAAAAACAGCAGAAGAAGTGAGTACAACAGTCGCTTTACTTGTTGCAACAAAAGTTGCAGAACAAGCTAAAACAGAAACAATCGCTTCTCTAGAAACATTACAAACTAATATTAATTTATTAACAAATGGTTTAAAAGAATTAAATGATGGAGCAAATCTATTATCAAGTGGAATAGTAGAATTTGACAGTATTGGAATTGACAAAGTAACTACATTAATAACAAAAGATTTAAAAACAAAAGTAAAAACTGTAGAAAAATTAAAAGAGTTATCAAATAACTATAATACATATACAATGAAAAATGACAGTGATAGTGGAGAAACTAAATTTATAATGGTAGTTGATGGCAAAGAAAAAAAGATAAATAAAAACACTAAGAAAAAATAAAGATGAGACTATTTAAAAGCTCATCTTTTTAATATTTCTTTTTACCTAAATCCATAGCATTAAGTTGTAATTTTATAATGACATCATTAATTTCTTTATCAGAAAGACCCATACCTTTAAGATCAGTTCTTTTTAACACCCATAATTCATTAACCTTCATTATATTATTATCATTTAAATTTTTTACAATTTTAGAATCTATTCCTAAATAACTAATTTCCTTATCTAATATAGCTTTCTTCATTTTTATCATCACCTTTTTATTATTAAACTATATAAAATAGAATTTTCCCTACAACAATTATAACATTTTTTTTTAAAAATTGTAAGCAAAAATTGTCAAAATATGTTATAATTAAGAAAAAATAAGAAGTTTGGTGGTGAAAAAAATTGACAATTATCGAATATATTGATAAATATGGTGATAAAAGCTTTGATGAAGAGAAGTTTAATGAAGTTGATAATGTAATTTTTTCATC
>JAZUAY010000064.1:0-5882 GCA_045638205.1 Bacilli bacterium | reverse complement strand
TAGATGTTTCTTCAATTATTCTAATTTGTTCTAACTGACTTGTTGCAGTTGCAAAGATTCTTTCAATATTTGCTTGTTCACAATTATTAAGTCTATTAGTTTTATTTTTAGTATCATGATATATTCTTATATTTTCATAATACATTACAGCACGAGAGGCTTTTATTAGTTTTAAAAAGTCACATATTTTTTCTGCTTCTTTTATGTATATCATATAACCTCTATCTCTATTTAAAACTTTAGCATTTAAATCAAATATATTTAATAATCTTTGAACAAATACAGCTTCGTTTTTATTTGTGATTGATAACTCCATATGATAAGAACTTTTAGGATCATTAATACTTCCACATGACAAAAACACTCCTCTTAAATAAGCTCTTATTTCTTCATTAGCTCCTACTATATAATTTTTTGGACTTTCTAAATATTTCTTTTCTTTATCCCAATATGATAAATCTTCTAATATAAAGTCTAGTCTTTCTTTTATTTTTATGACATTTAATTTATTTTTAAATAGATTTAAGTTTTCTTTTTTTTCTATGTCAATTTTAATATTATACATGTTATCAATATAATTTACTAGCATTTCTTTTACTAATTCATTTTCAGTTGTTAAATATAAAACATTATCTTTTACATATCCATTATTTCTTATAAATCCTGATAGTAAGGAAAGCGTTTCAGATTTTGATAAGTTTAGGCTTGATATTTCATCTTTTGTAATTCTTGAAAATGACATTAGTTATCCATTAAATAAGACATTATAGTTGATGATAGATGTATACTATCATGTCTTAACATTCCTTTATCAATATTCATTAAATCTTTTTCTATTAATTCTGCTCCTAAACTCTTTATTTTATCATAATCTATTTTAACTGGATCTTTTTCTTCTTCTGTTCTATATTTTTCTAGTATTTTCTCATCTATTTTTGTCTTTGTTGCTATTACTACATCTATTTTTCTATTATTTAAATATTCGTTGATATATGCTATATGATCTCCTACTGTAAAATTATCTGTTTCTCCAGGTTCAGTAAAACAATTACATATATACATTATTTTAGCTTTACTTTTATCTATTTCTTCTATAACACTTTTACATATTATATTTGGTAATAATGATGTATATAAACTTCCCATACTAAATATTATTAAATCTGCATTTTTAATACTTTCTATTACTTCTTTAGAAACATTAGGCTCTTTTTTATAATATATTTTTTCTATTTTGCCCTCCGTTTTAGTTATTTCTTCTTCTCCACATACTATATTACCATTTGTAAACCTTGCCATTAAAGTTAAATCATTATCTTCTGATATAGGTAATACCTTATGTTTAACATCTAATAATTTTGATAGATATTTAATTGATTTATTTAAACTTCCAGTTATATCTAGCATAGCTGTTAAAATTAAATTACCTACAGCATGGCCATTTAAGTCACTTGTTGTTGTAAAACGATATTCTAACATTTTCTTGATATCATCATCTATTCCTGATAAATTAGTTATTACTTTTCTGATATCTCCTACTGCTGGTTGCTTAAATTCTTTTCTTAATTTTCCTGTACTTCTACCATTATCAGAAGTTGTTATTACTGCTGTTATATCTACTGGGAACTCTTTTAAACCTGATAATAAACAGGATAGTCCTGTTCCTCCTCCAAATACAACTATTTTTTTATGCATATTTATCACCTACTAAAATTATACTATAATTGTCTTTAATTTATAAGTACTTATTATATTTTTCTCTTTCTTTTACTTTATAAAACAATAATATTAAGCCTATAATAATAATTATTGTTGATACTAACTGTGCTATTTTAATATTACCTAACATTAGACTATCTAGCCTTATACTTTCAATAAAAAATCTTCCTATCCCATACCATATTAAATAAATTCCTGTTAACTCTCCGACTTTTAGATTTTTATTTCTTCTCATAAATAATAAAATTATAAAGCCTAATATATTCCAACATGATTCATATAAAAATGTTGGAGTGTAATAAATTCCTTTTATATACATTCCTTTAATTATAAAATTTGGTAAATGCATATCTTTTAGATGTTTTAATGAAGTTATAGTTCCATAGGCTTCACTATTAAAAAAGTTTCCCCATCGGCCTATAGCTTGGGCGATTATTAAGCCAACTACTATTATGTCAAACGTCTTTAATGTATTTAATTTTTTCTTATTTGTATAATATAAAATATAAAGAGCGCTGGCTATTAATCCTCCATGTATGGCAAGACCTCCATTCCACATTGCAATTATTTCAGTTGGAACTGTTAGATAGTAATTTAGATTAAATAAAACATAATATATTCTGGCTCCAATAATTCCAATTATTATACATAAAAAAGCCATGTCATTAAATTCATCTTTATTAATTTTTTGCTTGTCTAATTCCTTGTTTATTATTAAATATGCTACTGTTATTCCTAATAAAATAAAAAGGGAATACCAATATATATTAAATATTCCTATCTTTAATGCTACTTTAGACATTTTTCTCACTCTTCTTTTTAAAACTATCTATTAATGGTTTTATTATTAAATCTTCTGCTAAAAAATTACTAACGGATAACAATATGGATATTACTAGTGCTACCCATATGTCGTTAAGTTCAAAGTATTTTCCTAATATCCAATCAGCTAATTTTAATATAAATAAATTTATAAATGGATAAAATAAGCCTAATGTTAATGCTGTTATTGGTATGGTTAATTTAACTAATGTTGGTTTTATAGTTTTATTTAATATATATAAAACTAGTACAATTAAGAATGAGCATAAGTAATAATGTGTATTATTTATATACATACTATCAAAAAAGCATGATACTAGTATTAATACTAATGTGTAAAAAAACATATAAATTAACCATTCTAAAAATTTATTTATTCTTAATTTTCCTTTTTCATTGATGATTACTTTCATCTTTCTTCACCTTCATAATATTTTTTTTAAAAACTCACCTGTGTATGATGATGTGTTTTTAGCAATCTCTTCTGGTGTTCCTGTTGCTATTACCTCTCCTCCTAAATCTCCACCTTCAGGTCCTAAATCAATTATATGATCTGCTACTTTTATAACATCTAAATTGTGCTCTATTATTACTACTGTATCTTTATTATCCACTATTTTTTGTAAAATTGCAAGTAACTTTTTAATATCATCTGTGTGAAGACCAGTTGTTGGTTCATCTAGAACAAATAAACTCTTGCCTGTTGCTTTCTTTTGTAATTCTTTTGCAAGTTTGACTCTTTCAGCTTCTCCTCCTGATAATGTTGGAGCGCTTTGCCCTAATTTTATATATCCTAACCCTACATCTTCTAAAACTTGTAATTTATGTTTTATTTTTGGAATGTTTTCAAAAAATTCAAGTGCTTCTGTTACTCTCATATTTAAAACATCTGAAATATTTTTATCTTTATATTTAATATTTAATGTTTCCCTATTATAACGTGTTCCATGACATACTTCACATGGTACATATACATCTGGTAAGAAATGCATTTCTATTTTTTTAACACCATCTCCTCGGCATGCTTCACATCTTCCACCTTTTACATTGAATGAAAATCTATTTTTTAAGAATCCGTGCATTTTTGCTTCTTTTGTTGTTGTAAATAATTCCCTAATATCATCAAAGACACCTGTGTATGTTGCTGGATTACTTCGTGGTGTTCTTCCAATTGGACTTTGAGAAATAGCAACTATCTTATCAACTCTGTTTAATCCTTTTATTTCATCATGGTCACCAGGAACTTCTTTACTATTATATATCTTTTTATATGCAGCTTTTACTAAAATATCATTTATTAAACTACTTTTTCCTGAACCTGATACTCCAGTAATGCATGTTAGTGTTCCAAGAGGAATATCTACATCAATATTTTTTAAATTATGACTTCTGGCACCTTTGATAGTAATACATTTTTTACCTGCTTTTCTTCTTTTTTTTGGTACTTCAATACTTTTTTTACCACTTAAGTATTGTCCGGTTAAACTATTTTTATTCTTCATTACCTCATCAGGGGTACCCATAGCCATAATTTCTCCACCATTGTCCCCTGCAGATGGACCTACATCAACTAAATAATCTGATGCTAACATTGTATCTGTATCATGTTCTACTACTATCAAAGTATTTCCTAAATCTCTCATATCTTTCATAGACTTTATTAATCTATCATTATCTCTTTGGTGTAATCCAATACTTGGTTCATCTAATACATATAACACTCCTGTTAGACGCGATCCTATTTGTGTTGCTAGTCTTATTCGTTGTAATTCTCCTCCTGAAAGAGTGGCTGCAGATCTTGATAATGTTAAATATTCTAATCCTACATTTTTTAAAAATTCTAATCTTGATATTATTTCTTTTAATATTAATTCTGCTATTTTTCTTCTCTCAACATCTAATTCTAAATTCTTGAAAAATTTTAAGCTTTCTTTAATACTCATACAAGTTACTTCATAAATATTTTTACCGCCAACTAAAACTTGTAGAATATCACTTTTTAATCTTGCTCCATGACATACCTCACATGTATGCTCCACCATATAATGCTCTAACCATTCTCTAATCCATGAACTATTTGTTTCCATATATCTTCGTTGTAAATTATTAATTATTCCTTCATAAAAATCTACACTATTATATTTATTTCCACTTTTTGATGTGTATTTAAACTTTATAAGCTCATCTGTTCCATATAATATTATGTTTCTTGCTTTTTCGGTTAATTTTTTCCATGGTTTATCCATATTAATACGATAATGCTTACATACACACTCAAACTTTTTATAATCAATGCTTTCCTTGTCATCATTTAATGTTTTTATACATTTTTCATTTATTGATAAGTTTTTATCGGGTATAACTAAATCTTCATCTATTTGTAACTTTACCCCTAATCCCTTACAATCAGGACAAGCTCCAAAAGGTGCATTAAAACTAAATGTACGTGGCTCTATTTCACTTAATGAAAATTCACAGTATGGACATGCAAAAAGTTCTGAAAATACTATTTCCTTATGTTCTTCCCCTACTACTTCAATTATTACTTTACCATGTGAAAGTTTTGTAGCGGTTTCTATAGAATCTGTTAATCTTGTAGTACTATCTTCTGTTAATTTTATTCTATCTATTATTACATCAATATTCCATTTCTTGTTTTTATCTAAAGTAATATCTTCTGATAAATCTCTGCTTTCTTTATTAATTCTTACTCTGACATAACCATCTTTTCTTAAATTTTCTAATAATTCTTTATGAGTACCTTTTTCTCCTTCTACAACAGGAGAGGTTATTATCATTTTAGTTCCAAGTTCATATTCTTTTATTTTATTTACCATTTCTTCAACACTTTGTGAAGTTATTGGTATATGATGATTGGGACATGTTGCAATACCCGCACGTGAAAACAATAGTCTTAAGTAATCATAGATTTCTGTAACTGTTCCTACTGTTGATCTTGGATTTTTACTTGTTGTTTTTTGATCAATACTTATTGCTGGTGATAATCCCTCTATAGAATCTACATCTGGCTTTTCACTATTTCCTAAAAATTGTCTTGCATATGATGATAAAGACTCCATGTACCTTCTTTCACCTTCAGCATATATTGTATCAAATGCTAATGAACTTTTTCCACTTCCAGAAACACCTGTCATAACTATTAACTTATTCTTTGGTAATTCTAGTGAGACATTTTTTAAATTATTTTCTCTGGCTCCTTTAATTATAATTTTATCCATACCACATCACCTGCTCTATATTATATCATATTTATTATTATTTTTCCTCTATTTTGGATGATTTTTCTTGGTAATTTTTGAGAAGAAAACAAAAAAGATAGA
>JAZUAY010000063.1:0-4090 GCA_045638205.1 Bacilli bacterium | reverse complement strand
AAATAATTCAAACTGATAATGGTGCTGAATTTACATATACAACTAAGACTGATAGAATACATCCTTTAGATGTTTTATGTAATACTTTAAATATCGAACACAAGTTAATTAGACCTAGAACACCAAGACATAACGGTAAAGTTGAAAGAAGCCATCGTAATGACCAACAAAGATTCTACCAATTTTTATTATTTTATTCATATAAATACACGCTCCCTATAATATTATTATACATCAAATTATTTTTTTTACAAACTTTTAGAAAAAAAATATAAATATATATTCACAGTGTCGTTTTTTTTTGGTATAATTAATTTAGATTATATATTAGGAGGATTTGGATATGGTAAATGACAATGGAATGAATAATATGAAAAATAATGTATTAATTTCGTTTGGAGCGATATTTTTACTTATTATTGGAATTATTGGAATTGCTTATGCTGCATGGAGCTATTCAGTTAGAGGAGTTAGAGAGAATACTGTTAGGACTGGTTATATTAGTATGAGTTATAATGAAAATACAAATGGTATTAATATTACTAATGCTATACCTATGACTGAAGCTCAAGGAAAAGCGTTAATTGCTGATAACCAGATGTTTGATTTTTCAGTATCTGCTACTATTAAAGGATCAACTACAGTTCACTATGAAATTGCAGCTAAAAAAGATACAGATAATATGACTCAAGATCAACCAATTCCTGATGCTAATATTAGACTTTATTTAACTGCTAAAGATAATGCTGCATCTAGAGAAGTAAATGCTTCTGGAGAAATTGATGATACAGGTTATTCTCAAGTTACTGCTCCTACTGCTTTTATTCCTGCTGCTGGAAGTTATGGAACTCCTGCATCTGAAATGGTTTTATATACAGGTAGTTTTAGTAATAATAGTTCAACTCAAACAACTTATACTAAATCATTTAGACTTAGAATGTGGGTTGATTCAGCTTATGTTGTTGATGGTATATCAAGAGATTTTGCTGTAAAAATAAATGTATATGGTGCTTAAAAAATTAGCGAAAGCTAGTTTTTTTTGAAAAAAAAGAATGCTTTAAACATCCTTTATAGTTTACAAGTAAATATCCCTTACTTATTTTTTTATGCTACTTGTAAATATGAATCAATAATTGTATCTAAATTATTGGATTTATTATTTAATATTTCATTTCTTATTGTTTTCATATTATTTACTATGGAATTTAATAATTCTCTCATTCTTGGTAATAATCTTTTTGTTTCAAGATTTTTAATTATGATTTCTAAATTTGTTAATTTAGTATATTTACCATAATATGAGTTTTTAATATATGCATCATATAAATGCTTAAATGATAATATATCAATACTATTAAATCTTTTATCTTCTAATATCTTCATTGATGCCCACAAACAATTATGAGATAAAGATCTATCAAGAATGGTTTCATTATTATTATTTTTTATATTTGGTAATAATTTCTTATTTTTCTTTAATTCATTAATAATATTTGCTACGTGTAAATAATCATATGTTACTAAGATATGTGCAAATGTATTTCCATCATTATTTTGATGATTTACGTCCCAATTTTTATTTTTCATATATTTTAATACTAAATCAAATTGCTTCATTCTTAATAATCTCATTAGTATGTTATTACCTTGATTATCTACAGTATTAATATCTATTTTTTTTGTTTTTAATACTTTGTCTACTACTTCTAAATGACCCTCTGTCATTAGCTCAAAAATGAGCGATGGTTCCTCCAATGTAGTATTTATTGCTTGTTCTTCATTGTAAAATATCATAAAACACCTCTTTTAGTCGGGACATTTATATATTTTACCAGAAAAAGGTCAATTTGTCAAGATTTTTATGTCAAAATTATAGAACAAACGTAATACAAAAAGTAGTATCATGTTATACTACTTAGGTATTCTTTTCTCCACAATTTTTACAAATATTTTCATCTAACTTTTTTCCACAGTTTGAACAATATTGTTTCTTTGGTATTTTTTCTGTAATGTTTGCTAACCTATTTATTGTTTTAATACTTTTATTATATAAATATACAATAAAAATTAAAAATATTAAAAAGAATATAAAATGTCCTGTTAAAAGACAATAATCATATATACCATGTAATAATACTGGTATTAAAATACTCATTATAATATATTTGTTATGAAGAATTTTATTTTGATTAATTTCTGTTAACTTACTTATAGCTAGGAAGTATCCCATAAATACGCCGTTGCATGCGTGTCCTGGTACAGATAGTAAAGCTCTTATAATACCAACTTGTAATCCACCATCAAAAACATAAAATACATTCTCAAAAAAAGCAAAACCAAGGGACACAAAAACACTATATACTATCATATCATAAATATCATCAAAAGCTTTATTATTATATGATATTAAATAGGTCATTAGCCATTTTGATCCTTCTTCTAATAAGGCAACACCAATAAATGCTTGTAATAATAATTCTATTAAATTTAATTTGTTTGTATCATTTGTAAATAATATAGGAAAAAATGGTTCTGATACCATACTTATAATAATGACTATTATACATGCTAAAAAACCACTTAAGAATAATTTTATCAATAAAGAAGTTGGTTCTTTTTCTCTATCTTTATGATATATATAATAACTTATTAATACAATTGGTAATATTGAAATTATAAATAATAATACGGCTTCCATTTTAATCTTCCTTTAATTTTAATGATTTTGATATTATATTCTTGGCATTATCACATTTTTTATTCTCACCAAATGTATCAAATTCTACTAAATATAGTTTATTTACTTTTTTAGTTGCAAAATAGAATGATTTTCCATATAAACTATTTACTTCTACCTTATACCATAATATATCATTAATTTCTTCTGTTTTCATAGAACTTATACTATCTTTATCTGATTTATAAACGTTGTTTTTTAAATAAACATCTACATCATCTGGTATATTATCTTTGGTTTGAATTACTACAGAACAATTATTTTCTTCATTTAATCTGTATGTTTGATATGAACTACTATTTTCTGTTCCGGCTTCAAAACTATTTGGAATCTTTACTTTTAAATCTTCAACATAAATACTTGTATTAGCATATCTTGGTATGTATGTTGTTGTTATTGATAAGATAATGAAAAATATTCCTATATATAAAATTGAAGTTCCTCCCTTTTTTTTACATTTATCAATTATTTGGTCTCTTGTTTTATTAATATTTTTTGATCTAATGTTAACTACCTTGTCACTTGCTCTTTTAATATATATTTTTTTAAATGATATTCCTAAAAATACATGAAAGATAAACATTACAATAAATAATGCTTCATCTAAATATAAATATAATACATAATATAATATTAAATATGAAAGTGTAAGTATAATCATTTTTCTATACATCATATAAAGTGGTCCAAATAAAAATGCCCATACTGAAAAATCACCCTTTTTTAGTGCTTCTTTGTTGTGTCCTATAAATATATCTAATAATAAACTATCTTCATTAATGCCTTCATCACTTGCTTTACTGTTTAATAGTATTTGTGGTCCATTTTCTTCTTTAGAAATAGTACTACCACATACTTTACAAGTTGAATCTTTTTCATTTATCTCAGCACCACAATTATTACATTTCATAATGATACACTCTCCTAATTTAATTTTATCATATTAGACATTAAAAATAAAATATGATTGTGTAGTATTTAATAAAATTGTGTCTATAACATGTCAAAAAAAAGAAAAGTATTATTTACTCTTCTTCTAAACTTTTGATTTCTTCAATAGGTAATTCTGTATATTTAGATATTAACTCAATATCTAAATTATCCATCAACATTTTCTTAGCAACTTCTAAATGAGCTTTATTCTCTCCAATAGTTTCACCTTTTTCTATGCCTTTTTTAATGCCTTCTGCTAGTCCTTCCATCTTAGCTCCATATCTGTTTGCTGCTTCTTTATCATATGAAGACATTACAATTTTGTCTTTCTCGGCACTTACTACATCATTAACATATTCTTCCATTATCTTATCACCTTCACTCATCTTCTTTGAATACTCGTAATCTCCTGAATATAAA
>JAZUAY010000062.1:0-2227 GCA_045638205.1 Bacilli bacterium | reverse complement strand
ATCTAGCACTTTTAAAACAAGAAATGTATCAATAATATTGTAATTATTATTTTAAGGGGGAATTATAATGCATTTTATAAAAAATGATAGTGAATTAACAATTGATGATTTAAATACATTTAATTATCCTAACAAAAAACTTGGAGTTATTATTCATATTTTTGATAAAAATGGTAAAATATTATTGCAAAAACGTGGTATTGAATCTAATGATGAAAAATTAATGTACGAAGATGTTGGAGGAAAATTTGAAAAAGATGATATTACTTTTAAAAATGCAATAATACGTGAAATGAAAGAAGAAATGGGCAATGATTGTATTATTGAAAATATAGAAAATATAGGTATATACCATGTTCCAAAAAATGGTATTAATTGGGTTTTTGTTATTTATAAAGGCACATATATAAATGGTCCAATTAAAATTATGGAACCCTTAAAATGTTCTGGATATAAATTCTTTGAATATGAAGATATTATAAATAATAATAAAGTAAGTAATCCTTGTAAATATTTAGTAAAAGAAATTAAAAAAAATTATTATATTTAAAAACTAAGTAATAAAATTAACTTAGTTTTTTTAATCACGATATTCAAAGTAAAAATCAAGTATTCTCACCATATCACCATCTTTAGCACCCATTTCTCTTAATTTATCATCAATCCCCATTTTAGTAAGACGTCTAGCAAATCTTCTAATTCCTTCATCACTATTAAATTTTGTCATTTTAAATAGTTTTTCAAGTTTTTCACCTCTAATTACAAAACAATCATCTTCTTTTGTAATAGTATAATCTTCTTTTTTACTATATTTATATAACACATGGGTTTCGAGTTCCTCTTCACTAAATAAATCTACATCTTCAATTTCTTGTAATAGTTTTCCTAAATAATCTATTACACTAATTAAATTAGTCTCTGTTAAAGCACTTACTTCAAATATTTTAAAATCTTTAATTTTTTCTTTAAACTTTTTTAAATTATCAATTGAACCCGGCATATCCATTTTATTAGCAATAATAATCATAGGTTTCTTAATTAATTTTTTATTAAAATTTTCTAACTCTTTATTTATAAGTTCAAAATCTTCTATTGGATTTCTTCCTTCAGTAGATGCCATGTCAATAACATGAGCAATTACTTTAGTTCTTTCAATATGTTTTAAAAACTTATCACCTAATCCTTCACCTAAAGATGCATTTTCAATTAAACCTGGTAAATCTGCTATTACAAAACTATAACCATCTCTTGATTTAGCAACTCCTAAATTTGGTACTAAAGTAGTAAAATGATATGCTGCAATTTTTGGTTTAGCATGAGACACTTTTGAAATAAAGGTACTTTTACCAACACTTGGAAGACCAACTAAACCAACATCAGCAAGTAGTTTCACTTCCACTTTTAATTCTCGCTCTTCTCCAGGTTCTCCATTTTCAGAAAAATCTGGTGCTGTATTAGTTTTCGTTTTAAATGCAGTGTTACCTCGTCCTCCACGACCACCATGACAAACAATAAACTCTTCACCATGATGTTTCAAATCACATAAAACAAGGTTTGTATCATTATCAGTTACTACTGTTCCACATGGTACTTTAATAACTATATCTTCTGCACTTTTACCATGTTGATTTTTACCTTTTCCATTTTCACCTTTTTTACCTTTAATTAATTTTTGATATCTCAAGTCAAGTAATGTATGTAATCCTTCATCTGCTTTAAATATAATGTTAGATCCATGGCCACCATTTCCACCAAATGGCCCACCCATTTCCACATACTTTTCACGACGGAACGCTGTACATCCATCTCCACCTGTTCCTGCTATTACTTTTATTAAGACTTCATCTACAAACATGTTATCACCTTCTTTTATTCCTGTTTTATCAATTTTTTATTCTTTTCTCTTTTTAAATCTGATACAAATAATACAATTTCTTCATTTAATTCAATATCATTTAATAGTTTACTAATAATATCATCTTGATTAGGCATTATTTTTGTTAAAATATATCTAAAATGATTAAATGAATCTATTCCTACCTGATGTTTTGCTATTGCTTCCTTAATAGTACCAGAAGCTTTATTTTCTTTATTATATATAAGTTTATTATTTTCCCAAATTCTTTCTTTAATAGTAATTTCATTTTCTTTATGATAAATAGGATAATGTTCAAAATCTATTGATAAAGTATTAACTTCATTACCATCTATATTTTTATTTTTATCA
>JAZUAY010000061.1:0-2626 GCA_045638205.1 Bacilli bacterium | reverse complement strand
GCCTTATAAATATTTACTGTTTTTTCTTTATCTTTTTCAATATAATAAAAATATTTCTTTTCTTCATTAAAATTAATGGTTTGTTCCTGTTTTTCTATACCTTTAGTGTTTTCTATCATTACTATACACTTTTTTAAACTCATTATACATCATCTCACAACAGAAGTATTATATCATAAAATCCTTATTTTTAATACATAATATTTGATATTTGTTTAATAATAAATTTAGAAGGTGATAACTTTGTCTAAATTATTTAATTTTATAAAAAGAATGTCTATTGTATTTGCCATCTTTTTATTTATAATGATTACTTCTGCTTTTATATATGCTAAAATGTCTCCAAAACCTGAAATTAAATCGGCTAATAATATTATTCTTTATGATAATAAAAATAATATGTATTTTCAAGGTAGTGGTAAAAAAGAATGGGTTTCTTTAGATAAAATATCTAAAAATGTTATTAATGCCACAATTTCAAGTGAAGATAAAAGTTTTTATAAACATAAAGGTTTTGATTTTTTTAGAATTTTGAAAGCAAGCTATATAAATTTGAGTAGTAGAAAAACTGCACAAGGAGCTTCTACTATTACTCAACAATATGCTAAAAATTTGTTTTTAGATTTTAATAAAACTTGGAAAAGAAAGTGGGATGAGGCTTTATATACTATTAGATTAGAGGCTAATTATAGTAAAGATGATATTTTAGAAGGTTACCTTAATACCATTAACTATGGACATGCTATGTATGGAATAGAAGCAGCTAGTAAGTTTTATTTTAATAAAAAAGCTAGTGATCTAACTTTATCAGAGGCTAGTATGCTTGTTGGTATTCCTAAATCACCTAGTAATTATTCTCCTTTAATTAATGAAAATCTTGCTAAAAAAAGACAAAAGGAAATTCTTAAAATGATGGTTAAAAATTCTTTTATTACAGAAGATGATGCTAATAATGCTTATGATCAACAACTGGAGTATTATGGTAAAAAGGAAGATGTTTATTCTAGTACAGTAATGTATTATCAGGATGCTGTTTTGAAAGAATTAGAAAGTTTAAATGATATTCCTAAGAATTATAATGATACTAAAGGTTTAAAAATTTATACAAATTTGGATATTAATAGCCAGCGTAATTTGGAAGAAAATATTAATAATGAACTTAAAAATGATAAGGATATGCAAGTATCTTCTATTATGATGGATCCTAATAATGGAAAAGTTTTAGCTCTTATTGGTGGAAGAGACTATAATAAAAGTGAATTTAATAGAGCCGTAGATGCTAAAAGACAAGTTGGTTCTACTATGAAACCTTACTTGTATTATGCAGCTTTAGAAAATGGTTTTACTACTAGTAGTTTATTTACTTCTGAAAAAACTAAATTTAATTTTAATGAACGTGATAGCTATGCTCCTAAAAACTATAATGAAAAATATGCTAATAAACCTATTTCTATGGCGGCTGCTGTTGCTTATTCCGATAATATTTATGCTGTTAAAACTAATCTATTTTTAGGGAGTGATGCTTTAATTAATGTAGCTAAACGTGTGGGTATTACTGCTAAACTTCAAGAAGTACCTTCTCTTCCTTTGGGTACTTGTGAAATAAATATTTTAGAAATGACTGCTGGATATTCGTCTTTTGCTAATCTTGGTTATAAAATAAAGCCACATTTTATTGAAAGAATTGAAGATAGTGAGGGTAAGGTTTTGTATAAAGCTCGCAATGATAAAAATTTAGTACTTAATTCTTCTCTTGCTTTTATTCTTAATAATATGCTTACTTCAACATATGATTCTAATTTTATTGATTATAATTATCCTACTGCAATTAGTTTAGAAAATAAACTTAAGCACACTTATGCTTTAAAAAGTGGTACTACAGATACTGATGAATGGTATATTGGTTACAATAAAGATGTGGTTACTTCTGTGTGGCTTGGATATGATAATAATAAAACTATTCCTGTAAAGACTGCTAGTTATGCACAAAATATTTGGTATAAAAGTATGGAAAATTACATGAATGGTAAAGAAGATGATTGGTATAAAAAGCCTGCAAATGTAAGTGGTGTTATTGTTGATCCTATTAGTGGTAGTCCAGCTCTTTCCAATGCTCAAAAGAAAAAACTTATGTATTTTATTAAAGGGACTGAACCAACTGAAGATTCTACTGTTTTTGATGAAAAATTAAATAATTATTAATATTTTAGATATTATCTCATATAATTTATTAGAAATGAGGAGATAATGATGAATAATAATTATATTTATCCTAATAGAAGTAATATAAGTTATAGAAATCTTTATAGTGATAATTTTATTAATTTAAATAAAGGTAGAAATGCTAGTTTTTATCTTTCTTTTAAAAACTCAAAAGAATGGCAAGATACTATTATAAAAGGTACTATTCAAGATTCTAATAATGATACTACTATTATTAAAGATAGTACAACTGGTAAAATTATAATGATTTATAATATGTATATTGATTATATCATTTTTGATTAGAAAAGCTTACACTTTTGTGTAGACTTTCTTTTTATTATCAATAGCAGCTTTAATATTATCTTTTCATATATAATAAAAATCATAAGGACTTCTTTCTAATAAATAATTTTTTTATTTT
>JAZUAY010000060.1:0-7407 GCA_045638205.1 Bacilli bacterium | reverse complement strand
TTTTAATAAGTTATTTTTTGCATTCTCTCTTGCTAAATCTAATAAACTCTTTAATTTTCCTCTTTTTGGTGTAATTACTTTTATATTATAATACCTTGCTAATAATTCACTATCTATAACATCTGGAACATATAAACTATTTGGAATCATTCCCGTTTTATCATAATATTTAATAATATATTCTAACAATACTTCTTCAACACTATCTAGATATTTTATTATTTCTTTATGTCTTCCAAATAATAAACCATCTCTTATAAAAAACAATTCTATTGATAAATAATTTTTATCAAGATAGAAGTTTATCATATCAAAATTAAAACTTTTATTAAGATCAATTTTTTGTTTTCTTAAAGTTATTCCTATATCTTCTAACATTATTTTTAATTCTAAAGCTCTTTCATAATTCATGTTAGCACTTGCTATTTCCATATCTTTTTTTAATTTTTGTTCAATATATTTACTATCGCCTTTTAAAAATGATATTATTTCACTTTTCATATTGTTTATCGTATCTTTATCAATTTTTTTAAAGCAGTAGCCTAAACATTCATTTATGTGATAATATAGGCATGGTGTTTTAGGCATGTGTTCACATTTTCTTAATGGGTATATTCTATTTATCATTTTTACAGTTTTTCTAGCAGCAGATACGTTAGGATATGGACCATATAAATATTGTTTATTTTTTCTTCTTTTTACATTTCTTACTACTCTTAATCTTGGGAATTGTTCATTAGTTAATTCAATATAAGGATATGTTTTATCATCTTTTAATAAAATATTATATTTTGGGTCATATTTTTTGATTAAAGTTATTTCTAATATAAGAGATTCTAATTCACTAGATGTTACAATATAATCAAAATCATCAATATTTTCTACAAGCATTCTGGTTTTTCCTGTTAATGTCCTTGTAAAATAACTCCTAAGTCTTCTTTGTAAGTTTTTAGCTTTTCCAACATATATTATTATTCCATCTTTATCTTTCATTTGATAACTACCTGGTTTTGTAGGAACTAATGCTAGTTTTTCTTTAAAATCTTTCATATTTCCTCTATTCTTCAACTATTATTGTTTTATCTGTATCATATTCACTGTAATAATTAGAAATTAAATTAAATTTTATTGAATCAATATTTTTATTATGTATCCAAATTTGTAACCCATATTTATTATCAGCACTATAATATATTTTTAAATATTCATTAGTTTTACACTTATATATAATTTTAAATTGATTTTTTTTAAACCATTCTAGCCATTTATAAATCAGTCTTATTTTTTCCTCAGTTTGTTCATTTTTTATTATAAAATCTATTTTTTTATATAAATCTTCAATATTTTTTGGATAATTGATTTTATTATTCATAATATATTCCTTTCTTATGTTTTATATTGGACTAAAATTATATGATAGATAATTTTTTTGGTTATAATTTTTATCTGGATAAATTAAGTGATGATAATCAATAAACAGAACAGAAAAAACATTACATTTTCTTATACCTATAATTCTTACACCACCAGTAATTCCTAATTGCCAAATACTATAATCATTAATATTGTTTACTAAAAACAATTCAAAATCAATATTTGGAAAATATTCTTTATGTATAGCTTTAAGTATTTTTATTATAATACTGTATTCCTTTGAGTTATTTGGAATTACATGAGAATGTTTATTAGTCATTGTAGTTACATTATTATAATTATATTTAGTAATAGCTGGAATTACTTTTTCAAAAATTTCTTTAAAATAATTAAAAAATTCATTAGAATCTTTTAATTTATTAGTAAATTTATCAATACTAACACATCTAAAACAAAAAGGAAAACGCGAAAAATCTATTATAATATTATCGTTATCAGTACTATACTGGCTCATTTAAAACCTTTTTAAATGTTAGATATATATCTTTATCATCTAATTTATTATTTGATGACTCAATTGGTGATAATCCTTTTCTCGCATTAATCCATGGTGTTTGATTATGTGATATATTTTCTAATTCATCAGCACTATAATCAATGTATAATTCAATTGTTTTGTTTAACGCATCTAAAACATTTTTATTAAAATTAAATTTTTCTGTTTTTTCAATATATAATAAATTAACACCATTATTTTTAAATAATGAATAAATTTTTGGATCAACTGGTCCATGTACCCAAGCTTCAAAATTATTATCAAATAAAACTTTTTTTATCTCTTTATTATTATTTTGAGCTAGATATATACCATAACTGAAATATAATAGCTTTTGCAATTTCTTATGTGTCATTGCATCAACATGTAAAAACCATTTTGCAATATCATAAATATCATTTACTTCTTTGTACATTTTTAATCCCTCCATTCATAATTGTTAATATATTATATAAAAAATACTTATGTTTGTAAATAATAAATAGAAAAAAAGAATAAATTATTGTAATTTTACTCTTATCTTTTTAGATACTTCACCCATATCATATCTACCATTTAATTTAGCTTTAGCTTTATTCATTAAGTTCCCCATATCTTTCATACCGACTGGCTTTACATCATCAAAAATATCATCAATTATTTTATCAACTTCACTTTCTGATAAAGCTTCTGGTAAATAAGTTTTTAGAATATCTATTTCATATTTAGCTTTTTCAACTAAGTCATTTCTTGCACCTTTTTCAAATTCTTTTATAGAATCATTTAAAGATTTTATTTGATGAGAAACTACAGAGATTAATGTATCATCTGTAATTTCTATTTTTTCATCAAGCTCTTTTTTCTTTAATTCTGCTTTAATACCACGAATTACAGTTAGTTTTTCTTTTTCATGATTTTTCATGGCATCTATCATATCTTTTTGTAATTTTTCTATCATATACCTCTCCTATTTGAATAATTTTTTTATTACTCTATCTAATTCTTGTCTTTCTATTGGTTTTGCTATATATTCATCAAATCCATCTTGTAATAAGTATTTTTCTTTCATACCGTCTATTGCATTTGCAGTTAACATTACAGTTGGAATACTAAAACCTACTTTTTGTTTTAATTTTTTAAATGTTTCAACACCACTTAATCCTGGCATCATATCATCCATTAATATTAAATCATAAACTTCGCCACTATTTATCTTTTCAATACAATCTTCTCCTGATAAAACTGAAGTTGTTTCTACATGATATTTTTCTAGTAATCTTTCAGCTACTTTGATATTTAATTTATTATCATCTACTATAAGTACTTTTTTGCCTGTTATATCTTTAACTTCAGGATTTAATAATTCTGTTCTTTCTTCTTTATTTAAATGTACAACGCCTTGATCTAGTGCTACTGTTATTTTACATCCTCTTCCATAGACATTTCCAGCTACTATAGTACCATGCATTAAAAGTACTAATTTCTTTGTTGCTGTTAAGGATGTTGATACACCTTCTATTAAACTTTCGTTAGTTACATCTTCTATATCTTCATTAAATATTTTCTGTAGCTTGTTATTTGCTATTACTCCACCTGTATCTTCAACAGATATAATTAGTCTACAGGCATCATTTTTGATTACTGATGATACACCAAACTCTATATATCCTACACTTGTTCTTTCAATAGCATTTGCAAGCAAGTTTAAAATAATTTGTCTTAAAATTACATAGTCTCCATATAACCCTTCTGGTAAAGTAGTATCAATATTTGTTCTAAGTTCAATCATTTTATCATCCATAACTTGTTTAGTAAAATCTACTACTTCATCCAACATATTTCCAATATTGTAATTTTTCTCAACTAATTTTATTTTTTTACTATCTAATTTTGATATATCTAATATACCATTAACAACATCTAATAAATTATTAGCTGAAAGTTTAATATTTTCAACATCTTTTTTAAGTTCTCTATCTAGTTTTTTATCATTTAAACTATCTGTAAAACCTAAAATATTTGCAAGTGGTGTTCTAATCTCATGTGAAATATTATATAAAAATTTAGTTTTAGCAACATTGCTTTCTTCTAATCTTGTTTTAGCATCACTAAGTTCATCAATTATCTTCATATCAGGATTTTCTATTGTAAAATATAATAAGAATGTAATAAATGTCTCAACTGGTGTTGTTAAGTATAACTCTGGATGTCTATATTGTATAAATAATACAATAGGAAACATTATTATATAACTTAATAGTGGAATGAACTTCTCATCTTTAATATTTTTTTTGCCCATAAATACAAAAACTAAACAAGATATTATACATATAAGACTCATAGCATTGCATAATAAGGAACTTGGTCCATATGAATATACCATATTTATATCATTATTATTATAATAAAGTGGTAATATCAAAAGAGCAAAAGCTACTATTAAATATATTTTAAAGAAAATACCTTTTGTCTTTTTATATATTTCTTTTTTATTAAATCTTAAATTAATTCTTCTTTTAAATGATATTAAGAAAGTATAATACATAAATAACATTAACCATGTTAATAAATATATTAAATATGTTTTATTAATTATTCCAGTAAGTATAGGAAATGTTTCTTTATTTACTGTTATTATATAACATAAAAATTCTATTACTAATCCTATAAAATTAGAAATGATTAATCCTTGATATACTCTATTTTCTAAAGTATTAAGTCTTTTTTTTGAAAAATATACTACAAATAATAATGCACTGTAAAATAAGCTACAAATAATAAATGATGCATTCATAAATCTAACCTCCAATTTTTATTCTATATTAATTATATATTAATAAGAAAATATTTACAAGAGAAGTTTCTAAATTAATTTAAAAAGATATCTCAAAAATGAGAATATCTTATATATTAATTACCTAATTGTAAGCTGTAAGGTTGAGAAGCTGAACCGTTACCGGTATCTAATTTAACTAAACTACTTATAGTTTTTACTTTGTTCCAAAAATTCTATCTCCTGCATCTCCAAGACCTGGTACTATGTACTTATTATCATTTAAATAATCATCAATATGTGCACAATAAACTTTTATATTAGGATATTTACTTGTCACCTTTTCTATTCCTTCTGGACTTGCTATAATACATAAAAATTTTATATTTTTAACACCTTTTGCTTTTAAGGACTCTATCGCATCTATTGCTGAACCACCTGTTGCTAACATTGGGTCTAATATAATAACTTCCTTTTCTTCAATACTATTTGGAACTTTGAAAAAATATTCTGTAGGTTCAAATGTTTCTTCATTTCTATACATTCCAATGTGTCCTATTTTAGCATTTGGTATTACTTTTATAACTCCATCAAGCAAACCCATTCCTGCTCTCATTATAGGTAAAAACACATAATTATCTTCATTAAGTTTTCCTGTTTCAAATTTAGTTATTGGTGTTTTTATAGTTACTTTATCAAGTTTTGCATCTTTCATAGCTTCAAAACATAAAAACATACCTATTTCACCAATTAATTCTCTAAACTCTTTTGTTCCAGTTTTTTTATCTCTTAAAATTGCTAATTTATGTTCTATTAATGGATGATTTAGCTCATAAACATTTTTCATTTTCTACTCCTATTTCTTTTTCTTTTTTGATTTTTTCTTAGTAGTTTTTTTAACTTTCTTTTTTACTTCTTTTTTTAGTTTCTTTTCAATTTTTTCTTTTATTTCCTTTTTTGTTTCTTCTTTCTTTTCTTTCTTTATCTCTTTTGTTTCTTCGTTTTCACTCTCTTTTTCATCAGGTACTATTAAGTTTAATATAATTCCTACAATAGATGCTAAACTCATTCCACTTATTGTTAGTGATAAATCTCCACTAACTATTGATATTGCTGCTCCACCAAGACCTAATACCATCATTGAACTTGCTATAACAACATTTTTAGACTTTTCAAAATCAACCTTATTCTTTATCAAAACTTTTAATCCATTTACAGCGATAAATCCATATAAAAGCAGTGATACTCCACCTAAAACTCCACTTGGTATTGTTGAAATAAGTGCTGTAACTTTACCTAAAAAGCTTATGATTATAGCGAAAATTGCTGCTAATCCTATTACTTTTACTGATGCTACTTTAGTCATTCCTACAACTGATGTATTTTCGCCATATGTTGTATTTGCTGGACCACCAATTGCTCCTGCAACAAACGTAGCAAGTCCATCCCCTAATAATGTTTTTTCAAGTCCTGGATCTTTTATTAAATCTTTGCCAATAATATTTCCAAGTGATGTATGATCACCAATATGTTCACATAATGTTACTAAAGCGATTGGTACTATTGTTATAATTGCTGTGAAATTTAAATTATAATCTTTGATGGGAATAACAAATTTTGGAACACTGAATATTTTAGCATCCAATACTGGTTTAAAATCTATCATACCAAAGAATATTGCCATTAAATAACCTGCTATTATTCCTATTAAAAATGGTATTATTTTGAAAAATCCTTTTGCTCTTGTCATTACAAATGTTGTTGTTAAAAATGACACTAAGGCAACTACTAATATTTGCCATTCAAATTTAGTAGAATCTGCTAATCCTATTTGTGATATTGCTGATGGTGCTAAACCTAATCCTATTATCATTATCATTGGTCCTATTACTACTGGAGGTAATAGTTTTTCTAACCAATCTTTTCCAGCAAATTTTATTATTATAGCGATGATTATATATACTAAACCTACTGCCATAATTCCTGTCATTGCTCCTGATTTTCCTGCTTTTATATAAGCTGCTGCAATTGGTGTAATAAATGCAAAACTACTTCCTAAATATACAGGTGATTTTCCTTTAGTACAAATTATATAAATAAGTGTTCCTATTCCTGATGCTACTAAAGCATTTGCTATTGTTAATACTTCTTCTCCTGCGGCTTGATTTACCAAAATTGGTACTAATATTGTTGCTCCAAACATTGCAAATAAATGTTGAAATGCTAATATAATTGCTCTACCTTTTGGTGGCATTTCATCAATGTCATAAATCATTTTCTTTTCTATCATTTTATACTTCCTCTCTTTCTAAAGGGTTTAATCATAAAAAAGAAGGGTCAAATAGACTCTTCTAAATGTAAAAATTAGACACTGATAGTATAGCTAGTTCTTTGTTTTCTTTTAATTGTACTATCATGCTTAATTTTCTCATTACTACCACCCTCTAATAATTAGAATAATATAAATATTTAGGTTAGTCAATAATATTTGTTAATTTTCTTATCTTTTATAAACTAATTGCTTTTGCAAATTATAGTTATTATTAATATCATGTTTCATACATGCTAAATTTAATATTTCTTTTTCATCTAAATAATTATTACTTTCTAATACCTCTCTATGTAAATAATTAGGGGTTGTATAAAATATATTTATTTCTGTTTTGTGATTATTTAAATAGCTATATAATGTTGCTATATGTTTACTACTTACAACAGATAATTT
>JAZUAY010000059.1:0-8913 GCA_045638205.1 Bacilli bacterium | reverse complement strand
GTCACCGTAACTACTGGAAATAATACTGCAGTTGGTTATGAAATTTCTGCAGTAAAAGATCCAAACTCAACTTTAGAAAATAATGATGTAAGAATATATTTAGAAAAGAGTACCTCAGGAGCAGAGGGAACATATTCTTCTATATTAGAACCAACTGGATTTAGTCCTATTAATGCTACAACTGAAATAGGAACACCAGCAGGAGAAATGTTACTTCATAGTGATAGTACAACAACAACCAGAACAGATTATTATATCTTAAGAATGTGGGTAGCAGAAAATTATCAAGTAACAGGGGAAAGTAAGTTTTTTACCATAAAAGTAAATGTATATGGAACAGATTCACATATAAATACAAGTGGAATAAGTTTAAATAAAAATAGTATGACTTTAGAAGAGGGTGAGAGTGAACAGTTAAGTGCAACAGTGCTACCAGATTATGCAACAAATAAAAGTGTTACATGGTCAAGTAATAATACTGATGTGGCAGTAGTAGATAGTGAAGGAAATGTGACATCCCAAAGTATAAGTGGAACAACAGCACAAGCTACTATTACAGCACGTGATGCTAATGGGCATAGTGTCAGTTGCACAGTAACAGTCAATAAACCAGAACCAACAGGTGTTGAGATAGAAGATAATATATTAGAACTTAATTTAATAGCACCAGGAGAGACAAGTGGAGAGACAACAGAAGGAAGTAGTGCAATATTAGAAGCAGGAACTCTTCCTGCAAACGCTAACTCAAATGAAGTAGAATGGACAACAAGCGATTCAAGTGTTTTGGATATTGAAAGATATACAGAATCTAATGCAAGTGGAACAGGAAATTCTAAGAGTGTAACAGCAAATAAGGTAAAAGTAACTGCTAAAGGAGCAGGAAGTGCAACGTTAACAGTAAAGAGTGCAAGTAATCCAAGTGCACCATCAAAATTTATAACAGTAACGATACAAGAACCAGAATCAACAGGACTAAGTATCGATAAACCAAATGTAACAATAGATAGAAATTCAAGTACGCAAGTAATAGCAACACTAAACTTATCAAATTCAAGAGATAAAACTATTTATTGGAGTAATAGTGATGCAACAAAAGCAAGTATAAGTTGTAGTGGAGGAAGTACAAACTCAAGTGGAGAAATAGTTACAAGTAATGCTAGTGCAGTATGTACTGTAACAGGATTAGTAGCAGGAAGTGTAACAATCACAGCACGAGATGCAAAAGGACATACAGCAAGTAGTGTAGTAACAGTACAAAATGAATTAGCTAGTGGACAAGTAGTAACACTAGTATAGCAACAATACCAAATAGTTGTGCTGGAAACACAGTATGTGAAATAGAAGGATTAGATGAAGGAACAACAAATATCACAGTAGCTATAGGAAATTTAAGCGATACTTCACAATTGGAAGTAATACCTGCAGGAGTAGCAGCAACAGATTTTGCAGTAGGAGATTATGTGTATATGGTACCAAGTTATGTAGGAAATTACACACCCACAACTGATAGTAGTAGTCCATATTATACAGGAACTTCAAGTCCAGGTAGTATAACTCCAAGTGAATTAGATACATGGGTAATAATAAAAAATGATGGAACAAATATAGAAATGGTTTCTTTAAACGCATCTTCAACAACTATATCATTTTATGGACAAACTGGCTATAAAAACTTTGTGGGTGCATTAAATAAAATAGTAGAACAATATATAAATGATATGTTTACAAATGGCAGTAGACATATGGGATATTTAGAAGGTTCAAGTATTGAACGTTGTAATGATTTATGTTCTTCAGATATTTATTATCAAACTGATTTAGATATGGTTAATAGTGCTATTGGAAATTTAATAACTATGACTAATGAAGAAAATATAACAAGTTATTTTTTAGCTTCTAGATTTAGTTATTATGGATGCGGTAGTTATTATCGAGAAACTTGTTACTATGCTCGTAATGTTAATTCTTCAGGTGTTCAAGAACATTTACAACCCCCCATTTACTCTAATGGGGGTAGCTATAATAATATAGTAACTAGTTCAATTCGCCCAATTCTTTCATTAAAACCAACAGTTAAAGCTGATTTGTCAGGAGATGGAAGTGCTAATAATCCATGGGTTTTAGTAGAGTAATGTTAATTAATTTTTTGGAATAAGTAAATAATTTTATTTGTTCCTTTTTTTTTTGATTATATTGAAAAAAAGTATAATAAATGATATAATGTTGTGAGTGAGGTAGATTATATGAAAGATAAATTTACTAAATTAATTGATAAAACTAAGAAATACTTAAATAAAGCTAGAAAAGAACATTTATTAAAGAAATTTATTGTAAATAATCCTTTATTTATTACATATATTTTAATTAATGTTATTAATTCTACTATTTTAAGATTTTTTACGATACATACAATGGAAAATTATATTTCTATTAAGGCTGTACTTGCAGATTTATCAATAGTTATGATTCTTGGCTCTTTTAATTTTTTATTTAAGAGTAAGGGTAGATTTAGATATTTATTTGTATTAACTGCAGTTTTTACTGCTTGTTGTATTATTAATTCAGTATATTATACTTTTTATACATCTTTTGCATCATTTTCTATGCTTTCTCTTACACAATATTTAGGTGATGTTGGGGATGCAGTGGTTGAAAATGTTGTTCAACTTAAAGATTTAGTTTATTTATTCGCTCCAATATTATTACTATTTGTTAATCATAGATGTAATAAAAAAAATAAAAGAAGTATTGATACAAGGAAGTTGCGTAAACAAAAAACTATTAAGACACTTGTGTGTGGTGTTGTAGTTGCTATCATTTTTGTTTTATCTTTATCATCTTTAGAAATAGGTCGTTTTACTAAGCAATGGAATAAAGAATATATTGTTATGAAATTTGGAATTTATTTGTATCAATTAAATGATGGTGTTACTAGTTTAAAGCCTAAAATTAATTCAATGTTTGGTATGGAACAAGCTTTAAAAGAATTTGAAGATTATTATAAAAATCGTGATAAAAATGATAAATATGCTAATGGTGAAAATGAATATACAAATTTATTAAAAGGTAAAAATGTTTTAGTTGTTCATGGTGAAAGTATTCAAACTGTTGCCATGAATAGGAAATTTAATGATAAAGAAGTTACACCTACACTTAATAGGCTTGCAAGTGAAGGAATGTTTTTTTCAAATTTTTATTCTCAAGTTAGTGTTGGTACTAGTAGTGATGCAGAACTTACTTTTACAACTAGTTTAATGCCTACTCAAAGTGGTACTGCTTTTGTATCATATTTTAATAGAAAATATATTGGTTTTCCAAGTATTATGCAAGATAATGGTTATTATACATTTAGTATGCATGGTAATAATCCTGATTTTTGGAATAGACGTGTTATGCATGAAAATTTAGGATATCAAAAGTTTTATAGTAAACCTGATTTTGATGTAAATAGTGATAATACTATTGGTCTTGGTATTAGTGATAAAGCTTTCTTTAGTCAATCAATTGAAAAGCTTGAAAAGATTAAGGCAAGTCATGATAAATATTATGGTTTATATATTACTTTAACTAATCATACACCTTTCTCTGATGTTGAAAAATATGGGGAATTTCCAGTTGATATTAAAGAAAATATTACAGCAGAAGATGGTACTGTTCAGGAAGTAAGTCACCCTTATATGGAAGGTACTAAGCTTGGAAATTATTTTAAATCTCTTCATTATGCTGATGAAGCATTAGGTGAATGGATAAATGCGCTTGATAGTAAAGGTCTTTTAGAAAATACAGTAATTGTTATTTATGGGGATCATGATGCTAGACTTCCTAAGAAAGATTATAATAGACTATTTAATTATGATTCTACTACTGATACTGTTAAATCAAGCGATGATGCTACTTATTTTGATTTTGATGATTATCAATATGAGTTATATAGAAAAGTTCCTTTCATAATTTGGAGTAAGGATGAGCAGTATAACAAAGAAATTACTGATGTAATGGGAATGTATGATGCTACGCCAACCCTTGCTAATATGCTTGGAGTTACTCATAGTAAATATATATTAGGACATGATATTTTTAATATAAAAGATAATAATATTGTTGTTTTTCCTAATGGAAATTGGTTAACTAATAAAGTTTATTATAATAGTCAAAAAAGTGAATACTTAGCTTTAAAAGCAGATGAGACCATTAGTAATGAATATATTGATGAGAATACAAAGTATACTAATAAGCTTTTAGATGTTTCTAATAATTTAATAGTTTATGATTTAATAAAAAAAGAAGAAGAAAAACAAAATAAGGAGAAATAGTTTATGAAATTAAAAAAAGGTATAAGAAGATTTTTAACATTACTTTTTATAATTCTAGTAGGAGTAGGAATTTATTTTTACTTGACTTATGGAGAGACTAAAAAACCTAAAGTTAAAGTAGTTAGTTCAATTCCTGGTTATGGTTATAAGTTAAGTAATAATAAAAGTAAAGAGTATAAAAAACTATTTGCGAAACTTAAAAAGATATTAGATGAAGATCCAGTAGATGAAAAAAAATATGTTAAAACAATTTCTAAAATGTTTATAGTTGACTTTTATTCTTTAAGTGATAAAGTTGCTAAAACTGATGTTGGTGGCGTTGATTTTGTTCATAAGGATGAAAAAACTGATTTCTTAGAAAAAGCACAAGATACTATGTATAAATATTTAGAAAATAATTTATATGGTGGTAGAAATCAAAAATTACCTAGTGTTAAAAAAGTAACTATAGAAAAAGTTAGTCAAGATAAGTTTGAGTATGGAGAAACTAGTGATGAGGAAGCTTATATAGTAGATTGTTCTTGGGAATATAAAGAAGGAAGTCCTAGTGGATATCAGGATGAAGCAAAATTAACTTTCGTTCATGAAGGTAAAAAATTATCTTTAGTGGAGCTTAAGTAGTTAAGGAGGAAATGATGAGAAAAAGAGAAGATAATGGAAAAATTTCAAAATCTAGATATGCTGTTTTAGTTTTTACAATTCTATCATTTATAACTACTGCGGTTTCTATTGCTGATTTATACTTTTTATCTAATATAGATAGTTTAAAAAAATATTGTAATATTGCAATATTTGCTTTAGCTTTTATAATTTGTATATTTTTAATTAAAACTAAAAAAAGATTTAGTAAGAAAAAACGTAAAAATTATAAAAATAAACTTTTAATTACTATGCAAGTTTTATATTTTATAATTACTGCTACTTTTGCAAGTGTTGTTACTTATGTATATTTCTATTTAGGAAGTTTTAATAAGACTTATGTAACTTATTCATCTAGTTTAGTTGCTAAGTCAGGTAGTGAGATAGATAATATTAAAGATGTTAAAAATACTACTATTGGTATTTTAAAAGATAAAAAGTCACCTGAGGGGTATATTATACCTAAAGAAGTAATTAAAGATAAAAACTTAGACGAAAATAATAAAATAAAGAAATATGATAATTATTCAGAAATGGTTGCTGACCTTTATAGTGGAGATGTTGATTTAGTGTTCTTAAGTAGTGATTATGCTACAACATTTTCATCAACTCCAGGATATGAAGAGATAGCTACTGAAACTAAGGTTATTTATAAAAAAAGTAAAAAAATGTTAAAAACTGATTCTAAAAAAAGAAATAGACTTAGTGGAAAAAGAATGACTGAGCCATTTACAATTCTTTTAATGGGTGTTGATTCACCAGAAGAAGGACTTGATAAAAATACTGCGGCTAATGGAGATTCAATTATTCTAATTACATTTAATCCTAAAACATTAAATGCTACTATGATTAGTATTCCTCGTGATAGTTATGTTCCTATTGCATGTTATGGTGGTAATTCAAAAAGTAAAATAACTCATGCTGCAGCATATGGATCTGATTGTATGATGCAAACTATTGAAGATTATTTTGATGTAGATATTGATTATTATGCTAAAATAAACTTTAAAGGTTTAGTTCATTTAGTTGATGCTATTGGAGGAATTGATGTAGATGTGCCAAAAGATCTATGTACAGATGATTCTTCTCGTGGTAAGGAAGTTTGTATTAAAGAAGGTCATCAACACTTAGATGGTGAAGGAGCTTTGGTTCTTTCTAGAAACAGAAAACAATTAGCAGCAGGAGATTTAGATAGAGGACAAAATCAACAATTGGTTATTAAAGCAATTTTAAATAAACTTAAAAATATTAGAAGTGCTTCTAAATTCTTGAAAGTTTTAAATACTGTTTCTAATAATATGGATACTAATTTAACGAATACTCAAATGTTGTCATTTTATAATATAGCAGAAGATTTAATGTCTAGTGGACTTGCTAAAAATGATACTGATATTGTTAATATTCAACAATTATATCTACAAGGTAGCGGTCAAATGATTTATGATAAGTCTATGAGGATGGATTTATGGTTCTATGTACCTTCAGAAGATAGTCGTGACCAAATTATAAAAGCAATGAATATTAATCTAGAAAAAGAAAAACATAAGACAATTAAAAAATTCTCATTCTCTATAAATGAAGAATATGAAAAAGAAATAGTTGGTTATAAAGCTAAAGCAGCTACAAAAGTTCAAGATACTGAATCTGCTAAAACAGTTCCTAGTTTTGTAGGACTTACAAAAGCACAAGCACAGGCTTTAGCTAATAGATATGGAATAAGTATTAACTTTACTGGTAGTGGTACAATAGTTGCTTATCAATCTCTTGCAGTAGGTAGTAAGATAGGAAATGGTACAACAATATCTGTAACACTTAAAGAAGAAACTACAACTAATAATAATACTAATAGTAATACAACTGAAGCTGATGCAAATATTACTGTTGATCCAGATCCAACACCTTCACAACCAGAACCTACACCTGTAGAACCAGAAAATCCTAGTGGTGAATAAAATAATTGATAAAGAAGCAAAATATGAGTTTGCTTTTTTTTTGTTGATATAAAAGAAAAATAATTTCCTAAAGTACGTTACTTTAGGAAACTACCCTTATATTACGATTTTATCACACTTTCAGATAAATTGAAACAATTTTTTACAATAAAATATTTTGGTCAGATAAATTTTACATATTGTATAATACTAAATTTTATCATTTTCCTAAAGTAACGTACTTTAAGAAAATAGGGAGCGTGTATTATATGATAAAAGTGAAGAAAAAAGAGATGGTTATGTCAAGTGTAGCACTATTATTTATAGTGATTGTTGTAGTAGGAATAACTTATGCCGCATTTAGTTATACTGGACTAGGTACTAAAAGTAATAAAGTAACTACATCAACAATAACAATGAATTATAATGAGGCGACAAATGGAATAACACTAACAGATGCATTTCCAATATCAGATAATGATGGAAAACAACTTACTGGTGAGGGAAGAACATTTAGTTTTACTGTAACAGTGACAACAGGAAATAACACAGCAGTTGGTTATGAAGTAAGTGCAGTGAAAGATAATACATCAACACTTGGGAACAACGATGTAAGAATATATTTAGAAAAGAGTACAAGTGGAGCAGAAGGAACATATTCTTCTGTATTAGAACCTACTGGATTTAGTGGGGTTAATGCAACAACAGAGATAGGCACTCCTGCAGGGGAGATGTTACTACATAGTGATAGTACAACAAGTACCAGAACAGATTATTATATCTTAAGGATGTGGGTAGCAGAAGACTATCAAGTAACAGGGGAGAGTAAGTTCTTTACTATAAAAGTAAATGTCTATGGAACAGACTCACATATTAATGTAAGTAGTATAAGTTTAAATAAAAATAGTTTAACACTTGATGAGGGAGAAAGTGAACAATTAAGTGCAACAGTGCTACCAGATTATGCAACGAATAAAAGTGTGACATGGTCTTCATCTAACACGGATGTAGCAGTAGTAGATTCAAGTGGAAATGTCACAGCCCAAAGTATAAGTGGAACAACCGCAACTGCGACTATTACTGCAACAGATTCAAAAGGACATAGTGCAAGTTGTGTAGTAACAGTAAACAAGCCAGAACCAACAGGAGTGGAAGTAGTTGGTGCACCTGAAGAGATAGAGTTGATAACAGGTGGAGATACAATATTAGAAGCAGGAACAGTACCAGCAAATGCCAACAGTAATGAAGTTGAATGGACTACAAGTGATAGTGATGTATTAGATATTGAAAGATATACTGAATCAAATGCCAGTGGTACTGGAAGTAGTAAGAGTGTAGTAGCTAACAAAGTAAGAGTAAGAGCAGTAGGGCCAGGTACTGCAACACTAACAGTAAAAAGTGCAACAAATCCAGATGCGGATGTAGTAGAAATAAGTGTGGAGGTAGAAGATCCAATAGTAGAAGGAATAACAATAGATAAAGGAATATTAACATTAGATAGAGGAGATAATACAACTATTACTGCAACATTAACACCAGCTAACTCAAGAGATAAGACAATATATTGGAGTAATAGTGATGCAAGTATTGCAAGCATAAGTTGTACAGCAGGAAGTACAAATTCAAGTGGAGAAATAGAGACTAATACATCAAGTGCAGTATGTAGTCTAATAGGATTAAGTAAAGGAACAACTGTGGTAACTGCTAGAGATGCAGAGGGACATACAGCAACAAGTGTCATAACAGTAGTAGCAAGTGTAGCAAGTAGTGTATCAATAGGAAGTGATGTAAACTTACAAAGGACACAAGAGTATATCTATAGTTTGAGTGGAACAACGAGTGATTTACAAAGTGACGCAAGAGATTTAGATACAGTTACATGGAGTGTAGGACAAAATAGTGGAGCCGGAGCCAGTGATAATTATGTAACACTTGGAAATGACTGTACTGTAGGCTCAAGTACATGTACTATAACAGCAAGTGCTATTACAAGTTCTGCCTCAACAGTAAGAGCATGTACATCAAGTAAT
>JAZUAY010000058.1:0-6675 GCA_045638205.1 Bacilli bacterium | reverse complement strand
GATTGCTTGAACATTATCATATGCTGTTTTCATAGCTTCTTTCTTTGCTGTGATTTCATTTTTGTCAACTCTTACTGTTTCTCCTACTGCTGCTGGTACATGATCAATAAATGTTTTTAATGTGTTTGCTCCATAGCCGCTGATTGCTTGTACTTTGATCTTAGCCATCCGTATCTCCTCCTTCTCTATTATGACTATATCTTCATTATAACGAATATATATTTATTTTTCAAGTGTTTTCATTTTTTTTTACATATATATTGTAAAATACTATTTTAATAAAACTTTAGAACCATTTTTTAATCCAGAAAATTTTATACTATTTTTTAAATTTATTAATTTTCCTTCTTCATTAAATAATACAGCATTATTATTTATTTCATAATTATTTGATGATAATTCTTTTATTGTTGTCTGTATAAGATTTAATGCTTCTATTCCTGTTATATTTATTGGAATTAATATATCATATTCTTCTTCTGTTGCTAATACATATATTGTTACTAATATTTTATCCATTCTATACACCTACTTTATTATTTTAATATAATTAGCAAGACCATTTCTTACTACTACTATAATTTCATTGGTTAATTGAATTGAATCACTATATCCTGTTGCTTCAATAATTGATTGACTATCAAAATCTCTACCAATCCAAATTCCTGTTGTAGAATCAACTAAATCTCCTACTGCACTTCGTGTGAAATATCTTCCTTCTTCTTCTGTATCATAAAGAACAAATTTAAATCTTCCACTTTGCTGTGATGCTAATACTAATTCTCCTATTGTATTTATAGTTGGATCCTCTTTCTTTAATTTTTTAAGATGCATATCTAGTTTAGAATATCCTAAAACTATTATTATGAAATTATCAGATGATAATTTTTCTGTCTGTTTATTATATTTATCAATATTTTTGGATAATACTGGAATTATTTTCTTAAAGCCACTGGAATAACATTTTACTTCTTCTGGAGCCTTTACTCTATTTTCTTCTCCATATGCATCTAATATTATTATTTTAGTGTTATTTATTTTAGTAAGTATTTGTAAAAATCCTGGTATAAATTTATATACTGAATCTTGATCTGTTGAACATAATATGCTAACAGGGTTATTAAAATTAAATGTTCCTTCTTGTGCTGTTACAATACTTATTCCTAAAGGTACATTTGATAAATCATTAATATATGGTATTAAATTGTTTATTGTAACTTTTGCTGGAACTGTTGGTACTGGTTTTGCTTTAGTTTTTATAAACTCATTTAATTTTTCTATAACATATCTTAAGCTTTCAACTTCTTTTTCCTCACTAAACATTAATGGTACTTGAAATTCATATGTTACTTCATTTATGTTAATCATACCACGTCCAGGATTATTTTTGATAATTGGTGGATTATTAAAGAAATCTGTATAGAATGCAGCATCTGTTATATTCATTGCTATTTTTTGTGGGAAATTATTACTTATAGAATATGATAATGATGTTGTTGATGTTCCTGTTATTATTAAATTAATTCCATATTTTGAACAGTTTCTTGAAAGTGGTGCTATCTTTTCATCAAATAATGTTTCATTAGACTCTAAGAAATTATCAATATCGTAAATAAAAACTAAAATATTTGGAAATGGGCACTTTTTATTTTTAACATCATATAAGAAATCACCACCATTTGTTGCATAATATTGTTGTCTTTTATATTGTTCTTTTTCTAACATAAACATTAAATAGTTTAGTTTACCTGCATTATCTATTGTTATAACATCTCCTACTTGTGGTGCGTTTGCAAACTTTCTTAACTTTTCTGCTCCATAATCAATAATATAAATATTTACTTCATCACTATTATGATTTATTATTGTTGAATAAATCATTGTAGATAAAAGTGTGTTTTTACCACTTCTACTATTTCCTGCAATATATGTATTTCCAACTGTTGTCAATGGTAAAGTTACTGGGCCTTGACTTTGACTTCTTGGATTATCATATTCTCCTATTACTGGATTTATATTATACATTTCACTTTTGATATTATATTTTTTAACTACATAATCATATAACATTACTTCTGGTACATTATCTAACCACAATTGATGATATTTAAACCCTTCTTTATTTGCTGTATCTATAATATATTTTAATATATTTATTAATTCTTCACCTAATTTTTGTTTTGGAGCATGCTCTTTTTCTTTTTTCATTGAACTAACATTTTTATATATTTCTCCAGTATCTGTTATAAATGAAATTGAATTATCAAATCTTGATATTACTGTCTCTGATGGTTCATAATTTATTCCAGAGTATCCTGATTGTCCTAATATAAAATATTCATCAAATCCTACTTGTAAATAAAATCTTCCTGATTGTTTTAAATATGCAGCATCATTTCTTCTTATCATTTCTTTACTATCTTCTTCTGTTTGAACTTTACAACATACTTTAAACTTAGAGTTAGCCCATACTTGTTCATCTACTACTCCAGCTGGTTTTTGTGTTGCTAAAATTAAATGAATTCCTAAACTACGTCCAATACGTGATGTTGATACTATTTCATCCATGAATTCTGGTTGTGATTCTTTTAATTCGGCAAACTCATCACAAATAATAAATAAATGAGATAGAGGTTCTTTGATAGCACCTTCACGATATAGGCTTTGATATTTATATATGTCAATGTTTCCTGTGTTTAATTCTTCTTTAACTTTATTAAATATTCTTTGGCGTCTTTCTAATTCACTTTTTATTGATACTAAGGTCCTATTCATTTCTGAAACATCTAAGTTTGTTATTGTACCTACTAAATGTGGTAATTTTATTCCTGTTTTTCTATTTTCAAAAGCTCCGGCTAAACCTCCACCTTTATAATCAATTAATACAAATTGTACTTCATCTGGATTATAGTTTACTGCAAGTGATAAAATAAAGGTTACAATAAATTCTGATTTACCTGAACCGGTCATACCGGCAATAAGTCCATGTGGTCCATGTTTTGCTTCATGTAAATCTAAATATAATGTATTATTATTTGCATCTACTCCTATAGGTGCTGCTAATGAGGTTATGATTTTTGGATCTTTCCATCTGCTTGATGAATTTAATTGATTAACATTACCTACTCCATACATTTCTAAAAAACCTAATTTTTCAGGTAAGTGTCCTTGTTCTTCACCATCAATTTTTATAGGAATATTTGATAGTATTCTTATACATTTATCAAAATCAATTGTATCATTTATTAATTCTGGTTTAAACTTAACTATGCTATTTTCTTGCATTTCTGATTGAAATATAGTTGCCTCATTATCATTAAATTCTATAAATGTTCTAAATGCTTCTGGTATATCTTGTAATTTTAATGAGAATGCTATTACATTAAATCCAATGTATTCTCTTAAATGTGTGATTTCTTCTATTATTTTTAAGTTTTTGTATTTTTCAATTTCATCACATATTATTAAATAATGTGGATGCTTATTTGATTGTTCACCTTTTCTTCTATTTAGTATTCTTATAAGCTCTGATGATATTCCTTCTGCTTCTTGCATATTTGTTGCTACATATCTTACATTTCTTCCATTATCCCAACAATGATTTAAACATTTTAATTTTTCTAAATTGGAATTTTTGGATGTAAATACTACTATTTTTAAATCTTCATAGTCATGAAAAGTTATTAATTTTAAAACTATACTTTCTAAAAATTTATAATATTCTCCATTATTATTTATAAATGCTAAATTATCCATCATTGATAAAATAAATGGGGCATCATCTATATATTGATAATCATTTACTAATTTTTCTGCCATTTCATCTAATTTATCTTTGCTTTGAAAAAAATCAGGTTTGCTATATTCTATTTGGCAGTCTAATTTTACTCTTCCTGTTCCAGCTTTTATCTTTAAAAATCTATCTTGATCTGCATTTATTGAGTATAAATTAGTATTCTTTTTAAATATTATTTCTTGACATTCTGCTAATGTTAAATAATTAAATTCTAATGATGATTTTTGGTCAGATTTTATTTGTTCTAATTTTTCTTTTTGAAATTTTATGTATTTTTTATATTGTCTAACTCTATTTCTTTCATATATTTTTCTTTGGAACTTTTCAATTAATCTTTCAATAAATGGCCATACAAAAGAGATAAATAGCATTGAACCACTCATAACAACACTTAATATAAATCCAGTTGTATCAATATTTCCTTCTTTATAATCTTTTAATGATGAAAATAAATATAATACTGATGTAATATCCATTAGTGCTGATGGTAACATTTGTAAGAAAAATGAAAATTCTTCTTTTGTTTGTTTTGGACTTGGATTTATAATTGACATTTTTACTGGTTTAAACTTTTTTACAAATACAGGTGATTTTGTAAAATATTCTTCTGATTCATAAAAATCTGAATATGTGTCTGTTATTTTTCTATCTGCTACACATAACAAATTTTGTGGTGTTGTTAATTTATTTGACATTGACATTACAGAATTGTTTGGATTATTTATGAATATTAAATCTCCGCATATAACTATTTTTAAACCCATTATAAAAATGTTATCAAAGTTACTCAATGTCTTTTCATCAATTTTATGGGAATTTATATATATTGGTATTGTTTTGTTTAAATTTTTATATTTCCATCTTCCATTTTTGTAACTTAATTCAATTTGTTTGTCTGATATTGATTTAGAATTAAAAACAATATCATTTCTTGATGATGTTCCTATAGTTAATATATTACCATCTGTTGCTATTTTCTTTACTGTATAATTATTATCATAACCAGGTTGAACATATAATAATATTTTTTCATCTTGGTTAGTTACTAATAGGTAATAAGTAAATGGTTTTAATTCAGCTTCTTTTACTATCTGTCCATTTTGTGTTATTTTTACTTTTTCATTTGAATTTATTATCCATTTAGAATTAATGGCACTAATATTTGTTAAACTACGTTTTTCTCCCTTTTTATCATAGTCATCTAATACATAACTACCTGATATTTCTTTTGGTAATCTAAATGTATAAAATTTTTCATTATGTAATATATATATTAACATATTAGCACCCACCAACTTTTTATTCTTAATCTATTATTTCCTAATTATACTATATCATTAAATTATATTTTTTTAAAGTGTTCTGTGCAAAAAAGCATAAAAAAAGATTCCTAAATTTAAAATTTAGAAATCCGTTTCCGAGTTTAATAATACAACTATAGCAATTATCAGTTGTTATAGTCATATACTCACCACATGAGTTTTCTTTCTCAAAAACCACAACCATCCTAGACCTGATAAGCTTTTATTTAAAGACTCTAGTCATACCTGTAGGAAGTTAGACTTCAAAAATTTTAAACACGAATATCTAAAATTAATGTCATCATACTTCTCTAAAAACTTGATTAATCAAATCTTTATAAATATCTAGAATATTATTTAAAAGAATACATTGCCAATGATAACAATTGTATCTAAAAAACATAACTACTGGACTTAGAAAAGTACCTTTGCAGGCTTATGTTTTTTACAGCTAGAAGAACCTCTGATAAAAATTCTAAAAGCCATTGGTTAACAGGCAGCATTGAAGCGTGATCATTGACTGCTTCAGCCGCTTATCTTATGAGAGTTTTCCTTCTTCATTAAATTGTGATTTTGCTAATAGCATGGTAAGATTGGTGATCTTCCTTAACTATATAAATAACCAAGAAAAATCGGCCCACTAAATATTTTTAACAAAAAGTTAAAATAATTAGTAGTAAATTTCTATTAGTGATTAGATGATATCATACTTTTTTTTAAATGTCAATTGAATTTTTGCAAATAATTTGATAAAATTTTTATAGAGGTTATTTTTATGAGTGATATTAAAAAATTTACTATGAAGGATGAAAATTTTATATGCTTGTCATGCGGTAAAAGTGTTAAAAAATTAGGCTATACTGCTAGAGATCATTGCCCTTTTTGTTTATCTTCAATTCATGTTGATAATAATCCTGGAGATAGAGCTTGTAATTGTCATGGTATTTTAAAGCCGATTGCAATTGAAAACTTTAAAAAAGGTAAATTTAAGATTGTTTATAAATGTGAAAAGTGTGGAATGGTTAAAAGAAATGTTATGGCAGAAGATGATAACTTAGATTTAGTTCTTGAAATAATGAGTAATATATAGAAAAACTATTAGATTTTATTTGTAATCTAATAGTTTTTTTATTATTTTTTCTTTGTCTTCAAATATAGAATATTCAAGTATATACTTTTGTCTTCTGTTAAAGAATATATCCAAAATTTTTATATTCTTTATCTTATATACTACTCCTTTTTTTCTTAAATATCTGCATGTAAATAATTTGCAACTTAGACAATTTATATTACATTTGCCATTTGAAAAGTGTTCACATAATCCTCTTTTTTTACCATAACAGCATCCATAATTATTATTCTGATAACCACCATTTCTTACTGCTATACATTTATTATCAATAAAATCACAAATATTTTTGTTTTTAAATTCATTATCTAAATAATTAGTTACTATATCATAAATATATTCATATCTTTCTTTTTTTTCTTTTAGATTATGTGCATTTATTATAGTTTCTAACTCTTTTTGATCAGTATTAGTTCTATTAACTAGTATTATTTTATTTTTCTTATTTT
>JAZUAY010000057.1:0-4007 GCA_045638205.1 Bacilli bacterium | reverse complement strand
AATTTCTAATAAAGAATATTTTAAAATATGTAAAACTTCACCACAAATTAATTATATTGAATATAAACCATTTGAAGATAATTTTTATATAAGTACAAATGATAATTATAATTTTAAATTTAAAGTTTATAAAAAATAGTAAAAATTGCAAAAAAAATAGTCAAAATTTCATGAAAAATTCACAAAATGTTCTATTTTACTTGATTTTAAATAAAAATTATGTTATTATATGTGTCACTGGGGGAAGATATTATGAAAAATATGAAGAAAAATATTATTACAGTAGTTATTCTAATGATGATTTCAATATTAGGAATGACAAATGTTAATGCTGAGTCTATTAAAATAGATAAAAAGACTTACATTAATACTGGAATTGGTTCAAGAAGAGAAGCTAAATTCCATACCAACAAAGGTTATGCATATTGTGTGTCACCAAGTAAAAGAGGTGCATCACAAGGAAGTAGTTTATCTTATGAAGGTAAGATAAATAATGGTGGATTATTATATTTAATTGAAAAAGGTGGTACTAGTGATAAAGCTTATTTAAAAACTACACTAGCTATCTGGATTTATTATAATAATTATTTACCAGATGTTTATAAGAGAAATAGTAGTAATTCTATAGTTAAAGATGCTAAAGCTCTTGCAGCAAAAGCTAAAAAGAACAAAAATTATACAGGTAATGTACCTAAACTTTCTGTTAAGAAAAGTAGTAGTACTTTAACATTAACAAAAGATAAGAAATATTATCAATCTAGTCCTATTACAGTTACTACAAATAAAACTAATTATACAGTTGGTATTACAAGTGGTAAAAATGTACAAGTTACAGATTGTAATGGACATACAAAAACTACATTTGCAAATGGTTCTAAATTCTGTGTTAGAGTACCACAAAATAAATTAACATCTAAACAAACTATTAAATATAAAGTTAGTACAACAGGAACAATGCCAGTTGTTAAGAAATACAACGGTGGTAAGTGGCAAGATTTAGCATTAGTAGTTAATGTTAAGAAAACATTATCAAGTATTGGTAGCCTAACAGCTACTCCACAAAAATTTAAATGTGAAATAGTTAATGGAAAATACTATGGTAAAAATGGTAATGAAGTTACTTTAAGACTTTATAGAGAACAATGTGAATCTCATAAATGTGAAAAAATAGGTAATGATTACTATGGAAAAGATGGTAAATTAGTAACTCAAAAAGAATATAGAAGACAATGTGAAGTTCATAAGTGTGAAATTATTGATGGAGATTATTTTGGAAAAGATGGATCATTAGTAACTAAAGCACAATATGAAATCGATTGTAAAAAACATTCATGTGAAGTAGTTAATGGTACATACTTTAACAAAGCTGGAGATAAAGTAAGCTTTGAAGATTTTGATAAAGAATGTAACAAACATGTTTGTGAATACAAATATGGAAACTACTATGGTAAAGCAGGTAATATTGTAACTAAAGATCAATATAAAGATGAATGTTTTGAACACTCATGTGAAGTAGTTAATGGAAAATACTATGGAAAAGATGGTAAAGTAACTACTAGTGAAGAATATGATAAACAATGTAATAAACATGTTTGTGAATTTAAATATGGTAATTACTATGATAAAAATGGTAATATTGTAAATAAACAAGAATATTATAAACAATGTAGTCCAAAAACATGTGTATTCTATGATAATGAATATTTTGATAAAAATGGAAATATAGTTAGTAAATTAGAATATGAAAAACAATGTTTAAAACATACATGTGAAGTTATTGATGGTACTTACTATGGTAAAAATGGTAACATTATAGATTCAAGTACTTATAATCTTGAATGTAAATCTCATAAGTGTGAAGTTGTAGATGGAAACTACTTTGGTAAAAATGGTACTATAGTTACAGAAGATGAATATAATGATGAATGTGTACCAAAATGTAAAGTTTACAATGGTGAATACTATGATGATAATGGTAACAAAGTTACAAAAGAAGAATATGAAAGTGCTTGTGTACCAAAATGTGTTGAATTAGATGGAAAATTTTATGATGATGCTGGTAACGTAGTAAGCGAAGAAGAATTCAATAATAAATGTAATGAAGTAGTTATCGACGAAGTAGAGGATGAAGAAGAAATAGTTTCTGTTCCTAATACTAGTACAAGTGATATTGTATCAATCGTTACAGGATTACTTATGATGATTGGTGGTACATACTTCGTAATTAAACGTAGTAAAAACAATTTATAATTAAATTAAAGAACTTAGTCTATAAAGATTTAAGTTCTTTTTTTCTGTAAATTATTGTAAAAGTAAAAAAATATGATAAATTAATAATGTAAGTAAAACTTACATAAAATAAAAAAGGAACGTTTGATTTGGCTTTCGAGCGTTACCTCATTTGTTTAGCTCGTATCTTATCTTAGATGATGCAAGTATTTTATTTTACTGAACTTCCCTGATGTATAATATTTAATGTCTAAACAATACAAGTGTATTAATAAAACTCAAAAAAAGAAATGAGCTAGAAAATAAGCTCATTTTTATTATATTATTATAACCCATTATATTACAATGATATTATTTTCCTAAAGTAAGCTACTTTAGGAAAATAGAAATATTTATTATTATATAATATGTAAAAATAAATTAGACCAACAAATTTTTAGCAAAAATTTGTTTTATTAAAATTAAAAATATGATAAAATCGTATTATAGGAAGAATTGTTAAAGTAGCTTACTTTAGGATAATGGAAAGGATAGAAGTTTATGTTAAATAGGGTAAAGAAAATAGTAAAAAGTAATAAAAAAGAAACTTTAATTTCTATAGTAGCATTATTATTTATAATAATTGCAGTAGTGGGAATAACATATGCCGCATTTAGTTACACAAAAGCGGGTACAAAAAGTAATAAAGTTACAACAAGTACAATTACAATGAATTATAATGAAGCAACAAACGGAATAACTTTAACAAATGCATTTCCAATATCAGATAATGATGGGAAACAACTTACTGGAGAGGGGAATACTTTTGGTTTTACAGTAACAGTAACAACAGGAAATAATACTCCAGTTGGATATGAAATTTCTGCTGTAAAAGATCCAAACTCAACTCTTTTAAATAACGATGTAAGAATATATTTAGAAAAGAGTACTAGTGGAGCAGAAGGAACATATTCATCTGTATTAGAACCAACAGGATTTAGTCCGATAAATGCTACAACAGAGATAGGAACACCTGCAGGAGAAATGATATTACATAGTGATAGTACAACTACAACAAGAACAGATTATTATATACTTCGTATGTGGATAAGAAGTGATTATGAAATAACAGGAGAGAGTAAATTCTTTACAATAAAAGTAAATGTGTATGGAACAGATTCACACATAAATACAAGTGGAATAAGTTTAAATAAAAATAGTTTAACACTTGATGAGGGAGAAAGCGAGCAATTAAGTGCAACAGTCCTACCAGATTATGCAACAAATAAAAGTGTAACATGGGCTTCATCTAACACAGATGTAGCAGTAGTAGATTCAAATGGTAATGTAACAGCCCAAAGTATTTCAGGAATAACAGCGACTGCGACCATTACTGCAACAGATTCAAAAGGACATAGTGCAACATGTACTGTTACAGTAAACAAACCAGAGCCAACTGGAGTAGAAATAGAAGATAATATAACAGAACTAAATCTAATAGCACCAGGTGAGGCAAGTGGAGAAACTATAGATGGAACAAGTGCAATATTAGAAGCAGGAACTCTTCCTGCCAATGCCAATTCAAATGAAATAGAGTGGACTACAAGTGATAGTGATGTATTAGATATTGAAAAGTATACTGAAGCAAATGCCAGTGGTACTGGAAGTAGTAAATCAGTAGTTGCCAATAAAGTAAAAGTAACAGCTAAGGGAGCAGGAAGTGCAACCTTAACAGTAAAGAGTGCCAGTAATCCAAGTGCCCCATCAAAAAGTATAACAGTTACAATACAAGAACCAGA
>JAZUAY010000056.1:0-11591 GCA_045638205.1 Bacilli bacterium | reverse complement strand
TTTGGATATGTGAATACCTTTTTTTATATTATTAAATTCTACACTATTACATTCTAACTTTTTCATTTATTCATCTACTACTTTCTTTTTAAATATTTTTATAAACTCTTTTATAACAAAGTTAACATTTTTATCTTTTATAGCATATTCAATTGAATAAGTATCAATATTACTATTATCATCAATAATAAATAATTTTTCTTCTTCTAATTCATTCTTAACAATTTCTTTATTTATATAACCAATTCCTAAACCAGACATAATTAATTCTTTTGCAATAATAGATGAATGACAACATGTTGATATTTTAAAACTAATTTTTTCATAGGAAAGTTTTGTATTTAATTTTTTTCCTAAATGTGTACTTTTTGAAGGTGTAATAATAGGTATTTCTATTTTTTTATTAATATTATCTCTACTTAATATATCGTAATATTTTTTTACTCCAACACAAACAATTTCATTGTTTTTTATTTTCTTTATTTTAATATTAGGTATGTTATTATTTTCAAATGAATTAAAGAAAACAACATCTAATTCTTTCTTTTGAAGTTCTTCCAACATTTCTTGCTCATCTCTTGAAACAATTGAAATCTTTACATTTGGAAATAATTTATTAAATTCTTTAATTGTTTCAGCAATAAATGTTACTGCAATATTAAGTGAAACTCCTACTTTTATTTCAGGTATTTCTACCTTTTTCATTTCTTCTAATACACCGAGTCCTGATGCAATACTATTATTGGCTGATATAACATATTCATATAGAATTTTTGCCTCATCAGTCATAATTAAACCATTTCTAGTTCTTTCAAAAAGTGTAATCCCCAATAATTCTTCCAACTTGTTAATACTATATGAAATAGCAGGTTGTTTAACATGTAATACATTAGCAGCTTTAGAAAATGACTTTTCTTCTACACAAGTTTTAAATGTAAATAGAAGGTTATAATCTAAATTAGTTAAGTACATAACTACACCACCAATCAAATAATTTCTCATATTATAACACATTTTTACTAAAATGTCTTTATTTTATGCTATTTTTTTAAATAATTACAAATTGATGTTTTACAAATTTTTAACTCACTTGTATATCCATTTGATGTATCTATATCAACTCTTTTACCATCAGTTATACAATTAATAGATTTTACAAGTTCAGATTGCTTATATTTTTTATCAATAAACACTAATATTTTCTTATTTTGCATACTTGCCCAACCCATTTCAACAGATACCCCCATTGAATCTTCTGGAAATGCAATCAATAAGTCTGTATCGAGCATTTCGTCATAATCAGCTCTTGTACAATCAGCTCCAAACATTTTGTTTTTACCATATTCTTCTCTTTCTAATGCTAGAAAAACATTGTCACACTTATTTTTACAAATCTTATATATTTCTTTTATAAATTCTTCAAAATCTTTATCCAAACCATCTTCAGTTAAATATTTTGATATAGGACATGCAATAAATATTTTATTAATTTTCATTTTTTTCCTCCACTAAACTTATTAATATATTCTTTATATCTTCTGCACCATTACCATCTATTTTAAAAGATGTTTTTTGTTTTTCTTCATATTCTTTTTCTAAAATATTACTAAATTTTTCTCTAAATTTATCTTTAAAATCAGTATCAACTAATTCTGTTATATATTCATATATTTTATCAACTACATATGTTTCTCCTTTTGGTAATATATCATTTAAATAGTCAAAGTTTAATTTTTTTGTATCCCAATTCAAAACTTTATACTTGTTTAAAATTTTCTTTGCATACTCTATATTATAAAATTGACTTAAATTTTGTGGTGGTAAAAGAATAGTTCCTTTATTTAATGAAGAAGTTTCATAAATTGTAGTCAATCCAGGTGATGTTATAAATAATTTAGCATTATTGATAGATGATAAAAAGTCTGATTGTTTTAATGTATCAATTTTTAAATTATTATAGTTAAGATTTTCTTCTTTTATAAGTCTTAAAATAGTTTCTTTAGCCTTTGTTCCACATGTTATAATAATATTTAAATCATTTTCATCTAAAACATCTAGGATAGGAAAAATAACAGTTTTTATGTATGATTCACCATTTCCAATTGGTGAATGTAGACCTCCAACATTAATATGCACATAACTATTATTAAATGGTTTAAAGTTATTTATTGGTTTATTTTGAATTGGATTTATCCATTTTAAATTTTTAATTTGTTCTAATACTTTTTTTGATGCTTCTGTTAAATTTATACATTTTTGTGCACAATAATAATCAGCATCTATTGGCAATAATTCTTCATCAATATCAGCTTGTGTCCACATAAATGGTAGGCTATCAACAAAAATAACTTTTACATTTAATGACATCAATATTTTAGAAAGTTCTACATCTAAAACAACAATACCATATTTAATTTTATTTTTTATTACAAATTCTTCTATTTTATCTTTATCCTTTGTAAAAAGAATATCTTTAAATGTATTTTTTTCAAATATATTTAAATCAAAGTTATTACCACAAGCATAAAAATTAAAATCACTTTTTAATTCAGTTATTATAGAAGATACTTTTCCTACTGGACCTAATCCAAAGTTATTTGTACCTATTATAATATTCTTTTTCATTTAAATAACCTCCCATCTATATCATGAGATATATCTATAAGTTCTAACATCTCTTTTTTATTTTTACCATAATGAATGTATGGATATATTATTTGTTTAGCATTAAAATTACAAAAATAATCATCTATTGATTGCATAACTGATCCTTCAAAATCAAAATACTTTAATTTTTTTTCTTCAAATGCCCATTTAGAAATACTATATATCACAAATGGTCCACTTCCTCTTGGAACTTTATCTACTTGCCATGCATGTAATCCATAAACCCATTCGTTATCAAAAGTTACCATATTTCCAATTATTGCTTTTCCTTCATAATATCCTGTAAATATTATTGCTTTATGATTTTTAAGTAAATTTAAAGCATGTTCTTTCCTTGCTTTTATTTCATCATCCGTACCATGTATTGCTATATCAAAATTAAAATCGGACTCATCAAAAGATGTTTTAATTTTTAACTTTTTGGAAGCACTTCTTATATTATTTCTTAACTTACTATCTAATTTATTTAAATCCATAACATCATCTAATACATGAGTGTGTCTGCTTTCCATAAATGCACCCAATCCTTGAATTGCTGCTATTTCAGTAAAACTTGGATGAAGTGGCATATACATATAATCATAATTATTAAAAATATAATTATAAATCATATATATTGCTTCTTTTTTCTTTTTATTAGGACATTCTCTTATAAAAAATGGTGATAAATAGGCAAAAAAACGATATTTTCTTTCAGCCCATTTCTTGTCATCTTTATAGTAATATGGAATAACATAAAAACAAAGTGGTTCATCATCTAATAAAACCATAACTATTTCTTTATTTTCATAACATTTTATTGAAACAGGATCAATCCATACAGGAATATTTATATTAATATTATTTAGATAATTTTTATATTCATTAAGAGTAATTTTTTTTAATTCTAATCTATTACAATTCATTTGATTTACACCTCATTTATTAACTTAATTATAGTATTACATGTATCATTAGTTATTGTAGGTGGAATTGAAATAACAGCCATTCTTGAAATAATATTTCTTGTTTTATCAAGTGCTTTACCTCTTAAACTAAAATCATCCAATTTATTTTTCTTAAATAAGTTATTATCAAAATATAAACCATTCCACATTTTTCTAATTTCAATATCTTTACTATCAGCTTTTTCTTTAAGTTTTTCAAAACTAGTTTCATTATCTAGTAGAAGAATAATATTCATTCCAGTATCTCCCTCAGGATAAACACTATTATGAATATTTTTACTATTTATATTTTTCATTATATATTCTCTTGCATCAGTTTGAAGTTTTATAATATTATCAAATTTCTTTAATTGTTCACATATAATTGCTGATTTTATATTATCAATTCTATAATTTTGACCAAATAATACTGTATCACCATTCCAACTAGGAAATAGATCTCTTTCAGCACCCATATCTACATAATTTCTCATTTTTGTATATAGTTGTTCTGAATCAGTTACTACTGCTCCACCTTCGCCACATGATAACTGTTTAAATTGTTGGAAACTATATACACCAATATCACCAATTGTACCAGCATATTTTGTCTTGTTTTTTGCACCTAATGCCTGACAACTATCTTCTATTAAAATTGCATTATATTTATGAACAAGATTTTTTACTTTTTCAAGATCAAAACATCTTCCTTGTAATTGAACTACTATTACAGCTTTACAACCTTTTTTTAATTCTTCTTCTAAATCTTCTAAATCTAATCCTAAATTTAAATCTATTTCAATTGGTATAGGTGTAGCATTAAATGCTTTTACTGCAAGTGCTGTTGCTAAAAATGTATAAGAACTAACTAACACTCTATCATTATTTTTTAAATCTAGACAAGAAAGTGCTGTTATTAATCCTGAAGTACCATTATTTACTCCTAATGCATAATTAGTTTTTACCATATTTTTTAACATAGATTCAAACTTATCTGCAATTGATGTTTTATCATCAGAATATCTAAATATTTTACCACTTTCTATAACTTCACTTACTGCATTTATCTCATTTTTATCAAATAATAAATTTCCATATTCATTTGGGTTTAGATATTTCTTCATTTTTTACTCCTTACTAATCTTTTAACATTTTTAATATTATTTTGTCTTGTTCTAACTATTGCATAAATAGGTTTTTCAGTTTGTTTAAATATTTTAGGATTATATTTTTTAACCATATCAAGTTCCCATACTTCTTTTTCATTTTGCCATTGGAATAATATATTATATGAATTTAGTATTTTTTCAAACGTAGATATATAATCTTTATTTTTAATTATTACAGGAAACCTTTGCCATACAGATTGTTGTTCTTTACAATCTTCATATATTTCAACATTATCATTATTAATAAAGAATTCTGTTAAATATTTTGAAATTTCTCTTTGTTTTTTTACTATATGATTAGCATTTTTAATTAAGTTAATCTCATCTATACTTTCACATTCATATAATGCAAAAGGTAAAAGAAATCTGTCACTATTTCTACTTTCACTATCATGATAATCAAAATACTTTTGAATATCTTCTTTTGAAAAAACTGCTCCTGCTTGTCCATAAGATAATGGTTTTGTTTTTCCAAAAGACGTTACAACATAATCGCTATATTTTCCTATCCCATATTCATTTTCCCTAACATTCCAAGCCTGTGCTATATCTTCTATAATTTTTAAATCTGGATAATTTTCTTTTATTTTTTTTATATCTTGAACAATACCATACTGATGTGTTGCAATATAGCAGTCTATTTTATTATTTTTAAGTATTTTATCAATTTCTTCATAAGTAATATTAAAGAACTTCTTGGGTACAATAAATACTGGATTAGCCCCAACAGTCATTACTGCTTCAAATAATGAATAACAACAATATCCATTTATTAAAACATTATCACCTTGTTTAATATCACTTAATTTTAATGCCGCAACTATTGCCATTGTCCCAGAATTAACAATTACACCATTTTTTGCTACTAAATTATTTCCTATATAATTTGATTTTTCTTTATTATAATTCATTATCTACACTTCCCATATATCTTATTATTTTTATTTAATATTTTTATAAGTGAACAATTATCTTTACACAAATTATTATTTTTTCCATAACCTATTCTATTTCCATAATCATCATAATCTGTATGAAAATCACTTCCTAATGTCCATTCCAAATTTAAAATATCACATACTTTTTCTTGATTCTTCATACCTTCAAACGAATCTCCTGAATGATATTTTTCTATTCCTATTAACCCCAATTCTTTAAGTTCTTTCAATAGTTTTAATTCTTCCTCAAAAGTTATATTATATTGATAAGGATGTGCTAAAATTGGATATCCGCCTGCATTTTTTATTAATCTAATAGCATCCTTTTCTTGAAATTCATAATTAGGATATTGTGGTCTTTCATTTTGTAAGTATTTATAGATAGATTTTGATATGGTAATAAAACGACTACAATCAATTTTTTCATAAATTTTATTATCAATAAAAGAAAATGTTGATAGCAAATCATTAATATATTTCTTATTTTCACAATATCTTATATCTTTTTTTTCCTTCAATTTTTCATATAATTCTTCATTATTTTCATCATATCCATATCCTAAAATATGGAGCCATTGTAATCTATTGTTAATTTTTGTTATTGACGATAATTCAACTCCATTTACATATAAAATATTATTAAAACTATTATTTTTTAAGTAAATAGCACTTCTTATATCATCATGATCAGTAATTGAAATTAACCTTAAATTTAGTTTATTAACTATCTTTAATATTTTATTTATTGTATATTGTCCATCTGAATATGTAGAATGAATATGCATATCTATGTAATGAGGCACATAAATCAACTCCTAATATAATTATACAATTGATTTACTTTTTTGTAATTACTTATTTTTTTATATAATATAAAAAAAATTTATAATAAAAAAATCCTAACTAGGATTTTTTTTCATTCAAATATTTATTTATAACTTCATAATCAGAATATTTTATTTTTTTATTTTCTATTGCCATATAATTATCTCTACCCTTACCAATAATTAAAATAGCATCAAACTCCTCTGCCATATCTAAAGCTTTTTTAATCGCTTCTTTTCTATCCACTATTTCCAAAAAATTCTTTTTATCACTCTTACTAACCATTTGACTAATTATATCACTAACATTTTCATATCTAGGATCGTCCATTGTAAAAATACAAAACTTAACATTATCAAGAAGATATTTACCTATTTTACTTCTTTTTTCTACTTCTCTACCACCAGCACTACCAGTAACAACCAAAATATTTTTATAAAATTTTTTACTATTTTCTACTAAAGATTTAATACCATTAAAGGTATGAGCATAGTCAAGTATTATATCGGCTCCACAAACATTACCAACTACTTCACACCTACCATCAACATGAGAAAACTCTGATATTTTTTTAATAATTTCACTACAATCCATTCCTGAAAAGTAAGAAATAACAAAAGCAAGAGTCATATTATAAACATTATATAAATAAGGTAGTTTACTATTAATACTATATTTTTTATTATCATAAATAATATCAAAACTACTATTATCACGATTAAGAACAACATTATTTATATTAAATAAAGCACTATTTTTTCCATAAGTAATAAGTTTATTATTCACATGATTTTTTACAACATCATAATAATCATCATCACTATTTAAAATAGATACACTATTATTTTTTACAAGTTTAAAAAGCCTACATTTAGAATTAATATAATTATCTATACTACCATGAACATTAAGATGATCCTCACTTATATTAGTAAGTGCCACAATATCAAATTTAATTCCATCAACTCTTCCATGTAAAAGGGCTTCACTTGAGATTTCCATAACAATAACTTTACATCCCAGACGTTTAAGTTTTACAAAATAATTAAATAAAGTACAAGCATCAGGTGTCGTATTATTAGTAGATTCCTTAAAGTTCTTATAACTTATACCATTAGTACCAATATAACATGCATTTAAAAGATATGATGATATAGTAGCCGTAGTCGTTTTACCATCAGTACCCGTAATACCAATAAATTTAAAACTATCTTGAATATTATCATAAAAATTTTTAAGTATATCTATTAGTGCTTTATTAACATCTTTAACTTTTATATTAACAATATCCATATTAATATCTACATCACTAACAATAGCAACCGCACCACGAGAAATAGCATCTTCAATATAATCACTATGATTAACATTAAAACCTTTAATAGCAACAAACAAATCTCCTGGCATAACATCTCTTGAATCTGTTTTAACACCAGTAATTAATATATCACTATCACATTTTATTATTTCACATAACTTCTTCATATTTTATAATATGTAGGAATTAAGAAAAAGGAACTATTTTTTTGTTCCTTCTTCATTATCTATATTAATTTGATAAAATTCCCTAACCTTTCTTTCAATTTCATCTCTTAAATCAGGATTATCTCTTAAAAGTAACTTAACATTTTCTTTACCTTGACCAAGTCTTTCACCTTGATAAGAATACCAAGCACCAGTTTTATCTATAATTGAAGCATCACTAGCAAGGTCAATTATTTCACCTTCCTTACTAACACCTTCGCCATACATAATATCAACTTCTGCTGTTTTAAAAGGTGGAGCAACTTTATTTTTAACTACTTTTATACTAGTTTTATTACCAACTACACCATCACCCATTTTTAAAGTTTCTTTTCTTCTTACTTCAAGTCTTATAGTTGAATAAAATTTTAAAGCTCTACCTCCAGTTGTAGTTTCAGGATTACCAAATAAAACTCCAACTTTTTCACGTAATTGATTAATGAAAATACAAATCGTATTAGTTTTATTAATAGTTCCAGCAAGTTTTCTTAAAGCTTGTGACATAAGTCTAGCTTGTAAACCAACATGAGAATCACCCATATCACCATCAATTTCAGCTTGTGGAACAAGTGCTGCAACACTATCAATTACAACCATACTAATAGCATTACTTTTAACTAAAGCATCACAAATTTCAAGTGCTTGTTCACCAGTATCAGGTTGAGATAGTAATAACTCATTAATATTTACTCCCAACTTTTGGGCATAAACAGGATCAAGTGCATGTTCAGCATCAATAAAAGCCGCTCTACCTCCACTTTTTTGAACTGAAGCAATAGCCTGTAATGCAAAAGTAGTTTTACCACTAGATTCAGGTCCATAAATTTCAATAATTCTACCTCTTGGATAACCACCTACACCAAGTGCTATATCAAGAGATAAACATCCACTTGAAACTACATCAACACTCATATGTGTATTATCCCCAAGTTTCATAATTGATCCTTTACCAAATTGTTTTTCAATATCATTTAATACTTGTGTTAAATCCTTATCATTTTTTTCTTCTGTTTTCTTTTTTCTCATAATGTCCTCCTAAAAAATCCTTACAAAATCATTGTATAACATAATTTTAAAAAAAGCAATACTTTTACGAAAAAACGTTCGGAAAATTAAAAAAACAAAAGAGCATAAGCTCTAATTAATATTATTATTAGGTGGAACTTGCCCCACATTATATTGATTAACACTATTATTAACTACTTGATTAACTTGAGGTTTACTACTAATTAAATCTTTATTTAAATTATAATATTCAATACCTGAAACAATAGACATTACACAACCAATTAAAAGTAAAAATGAAGTAACATCTAATCCCCAAAATTCAAAAGGCATATTATAGAAAAAAGCTAAAACTGTACCAACCATTAAAGTAGCCGTTTTAATTTTACCTGTTTTAATAGCAGCAACTACCTTACCTTTACTTGCAGCCTGCATCTTAATAGCATCAACAAAAGTATCTCTTAAAACAATAATAACTGGAACATAAATTGAAATAAAACCTTTATAAGCAAGAACAATTAAAACTGAATTCACAAGTATTTTATCTGCAATAGCATCTAACATTTTGCCAAGATCAGTAACTTGATTATTTTTTCGAGCTAAATAACCATCTAAAAAATCAGTTAAACTAGCAATTATAAATAATACACCAGCAATTATATAAGAACTATTAACCATAACACCATTTATATCATATACAGGAAATTCAAATGATGTCATATAAAATGGAAATATAAGTAATAAAATAAGTACAAATGTCATTAAAATTCTTACAACAGTAAGTTTAGTAGGTAAATTCATAAAAATCCTCCCCAGAACCCATAAGTTCACTATTTCTAACAGGTTCTTTATTAATATTTCTAATAACCATAAGTGAAATTGAAACTATCAAAATAACCACACCTAACCAAATAAGTATTGGCCATAAATTAATTCTTTTTCTTCTTGCAATAGTATAAGGTGACTTTATTTTTTTAGTATTTTTTTCTTCGCGTTTCTTCTGTGCCTCTTTAATATCATCAAGTGATATTTTAGAAGTCTTTTCAAATAAAAATTCATTAAAAGTATCATTAACTATATTAATATCTAATCCTAAATATTTTGCATACATTTTAACATATTCACGTAAATTATAAATATCTTTAAAAGCCTTACTATTACCCATTTCTATATTTTCAAGCTGAACAGTTGAAAGTTCTAAATCTTCCGCTGCTTCATCCAAACTAACACCATTTTTAATTCTAGTACGTTTAAGAAAACTACCTAAATCTTTCATAACTATCCCTCGCATTAAACAAAATAATATTAATAAGCCATGTTCTGTACCTAATACTAGGCGACAAACATCTATCTACTGATTACTCAGTCCTTGATTCAGTTTTTATTCCCGATATCAAAGCTCCCCTACCATATTTTGGGTTTCTCACTCGCGGAGTTTACCTCGTTTCACTTATTTAGTTTCCTAAATACTCGTCTCTGTGGCACTTTAGAAAAACAAACCATATCCAAAGACTTAGGTTTATTTTTTGTCGTTAGATTAAAATCTACCTTAGGTTATTTTTTCCCTAAGCACGAACACTTACATTCATTACAGAACGTGTGAGCATGGACTTTCCTCAATATTCTAAAAGAATACCGCGTTTGTCTAAATATTATTCTTCTATATCTTCATCATCGTTTTCTTCGGTTTTTTTACCATATACTAATTTTTCCAAATTAGATAATCTACGCATAACATCTAAATTATTAACTTCTGGAGTATCTGTCCTAGCCATTTGAACATTCATCTTTTCACTTCTAAGTTCTTGTTTTAAGTTCATATTTTCAGCAAGTAAATCAGCCTTTTCTTGTTCCAAACTATTAATAATATTAAAAAATTGTTCATAATCACCAATAATTGTATCTAGAAATTGATCAACTTCTTTAAGTCTATAACCTCTTGTATCTACTTTAAACTCTTTTTCTAAGATATCTTGTGGTGAAAGTGCTATTTTATTTTGATACATAATTATCACCAATCCCTTACAATATATATTATCTCCTAACAACTAAATTTTGTCAACTCTATTTTTCAACAAATAGTTTACATAATATAACATGAAAAGAAAAAATATTCAAGTACAAATATTATAAAAAATATAGCAAAAATATTTATTTTATAGTATAATGTATAATAGGTGATAAAATGAATTACCCTAATGGACTTAAAAAATATATAAGCATAAATAAAAATATAAATTACAAAAATAGAGGTATGAGTCTAGAAAGTGATTTAAATATTACTAATGAATATTATAGAAGTATTGATAAAGCATATATTTATAAAAAACCTACACCTATAAAATTAGTTGAAGTTGATTATAGACATAACAGAGTTACTGAAGGATATTTTGATACTCCATCAACAACTGATTATAATGGAATATACAAAGGAAAATATATAGACTTTGAAGCTAAAGAAACTAAATCTAAAACTTCATTTACTTTAAATAATATTCATGATCACCAAATATTACATTTAAAAAAAATAATTAACA
>JAZUAY010000055.1:0-3791 GCA_045638205.1 Bacilli bacterium | reverse complement strand
ATTTACTTTGTATTTTTCTGAAATATTTTTTATAGTATTACCATTTTTACGTTCATAATATATATTTATCTTGTCTTCAACACTCAATTTACTCATATAAAAACCTCATTTCTTTTGTCCAAGAAATGGGGTTCATATCATAATGGTGCTCCTGAAAAACAGAGGCTAACCTAAACGGAAATAGGTTATCTCTTTTTTTATTATATGCAATTTTTCTTTGCATATATAATATATCATACTATAAATTATTTGTCCACAAAAATGAAAATTATATATTACATTTATTTATATGCTTTACTCCTAACATATGGTTCTTTAACATTAGTTAAACCCAAAATATAATCAACTGAAGTATCATAATATAATGCAAGTTTAATCAAAATATCAGTAGGAATATCACATGTCCCAACCTCATATTTAGAATAACCTGTTTGAGACATATTAAGTATTAGAGCTATATCTTTTTGATATAAATCCTTATCTTCTCGTAACTCTCTTAATCTATTAAATTTCATAACATCCTCCTTTTATATCCATTTTCTCATAATCTAGTTTAGGTTATTGACATATAATCTAAATCAGGTTATAATTTAATTAATAAGCTAAAACAGGTTATAAAAAGAGGTGTGAAAATGAATAAAAAGAAACATTATATGTATTTATTATTTGATACAATTTTATTGGTAGTAATATTAGGAGTAGCCTATGCTACATTTAATTATGCAAAACCAGGAACAAAGGTAAATAAGATTATTGCAGGAGCTATAACAATGAGTTATACAGAAAGCTCAAATAAAATAAGTATAGCAAATGCAACACCAATGTCTGATGCATCAGGTGAAGCGATGGCAGGAGATGGAGAATATTTTGATTTTACAATATCAACTTCTATGACAACATCACAACCTATTTCATATGAAGTAACAGCCGAAAAAGATAATGAGTCAACTTTATTTGATGATGAAGTAAGACTTTATTTAGAAAAATATGAAGCAGAAACTGCTGTAGCAAGTGGAGAAAGTATAGATTATGAAGAAGTGTTCTCGCCTAAAGCATTTACACCAATAGATAATGAGGATGCAACGGGAGAAGATAGTTTAGGAGCATCTAATTCTGAAATGTTATTAGATACAGGAGAGATAACAACAGACAAAACAGTATATTATAGATTAAGAATGTGGATAGCAGAAGGCTATTCACATACACAGGATGCAAAGACATACGAAGTAACAGTAAATGTCTATGGAAAAGATGTAAAAGTAGAAGGAGCGAATGGGATTAACTTATCAAAATCATCACTTACAATGCAAAAAGGAGAAACAAAACAAATATCAGCAACAATAACACCAGAAAGTACAAAGAATAAAAACTTAATATGGACAAGTAGTAATCATGATGTAGTAAGAGTAGATTCAAGTGGTAACATAACTGCTGTAGCAACAGGAATAGCAACAGTAAGAGTACAAACAAGTGATAAAACAAAATATGCAGAATGCATTGTAACAGTAGTAGATGCCGATGCTGAAAGTGTAAGTTTAAATACAGAAAATGTAACATTAGTAAGAGGAAGTACAAATCAGTTAACAGCAACAGTGTTACCTATTGATGCATCAGACAAATCAGTAACATGGAGTAGTGCATCAAATGGAATAGCAACAGTATCATCAACAGGACTAATTACAGCAGTAGGAATAGGTGTTACAACTGTAACAGTAGAGACTGTAAATGATAAGACTGCTACTTGTGAGGTAACAGTAGTAGCCCCAAGTGTAGACACCATAACAATAAGTGGAGCAAATACAGTAGATATAGGTTCTACAACACAACTAACTGTTGCTAATGCCAGTGGAGAAACAACAGGAGAAGTAAGTAGTTTGGATTTGGTATGGTCAAGTAGTGATACAAGTAAAGCTACAGTCTCAAGTAATGGATTAGTAACAGGAATAGGAGCAGGAAGTGTAACAATAACAGCCAGTGTAAAAGAATATCCAGATATCTATGCTACAAAAGTAATAACAGTACAACAACCAGAAATAAGAAGTATAACAATGAGTAGTGATATGACAATATATGAAGGAAATACAGCAATATTTACAATATCATATTTGCCAAGTAATGCCGGAAATATAGAAGATATAGAATGGATAAGTAGTAACACAAGTGTAGCAGAAGTAGACTGTGATGGACAAACATATTGTGAGATAGAAGGATTAGGAGGAGGAAGTACAACTATAACAGCAAGAACAACAAATGCGATATATGATACAGCTACATTGACAGTTGAAGAACCACAACCATTAGTACCTGTTATGACTAGTGACACTACTCCAAGTGGGCAGGTTATATATAGTTCTCAATACGATTTGCAGCTGTTGGGTTGGCACGCTTTTACCGCTCCTGTTACAGAAGGTGGTACATATTGGGGATGGGTACCTAGTAAATCAGATTCCTTTAATAATGCTTACTGTGGATATGTTTTCCCTCAAAATACGAAAATAACTTTAGCTAAGGCTATGATTTCACATAGTAATCCAAATAATTATTTAGATTTAATTGTAAAGTTGCAAGTTTCTGATGACGGTGTTTCATGGACAGACATAACAACCTCCAAAAACTGTTATACTAATCAATGGACTGAATTTAAGATAATAAATGTAACCAACAAAAGATATTATAGATTTCTTATAGTAGGAGCAAATACTGGTGGAATAACAAGTGGATCTGGATGGTATTTTCAGTTCTATGGCTATTAAAAGAAAGTCGGAAACATGAGGTCATAATGCAAAGCATGATGTAAGTATCTAATAAAATTATTATAGTATCTCTTCCCGAGATATCTTAATAGCAGGTAGTAAATTATTACTATTTGCTATTAGGGTTACATTTTGCAAATTAAAACTTTATGGACCTTGTTTTAATTTCTACTCACACTTCGGTGTAATCCTAAAATTTCAGAATAGTTTTTCTATTCTGTTTTTTTTAATTTAAAAAAAACAATACAATTGTATTTACATACATATATATTAAAGATATAATAAAATTAACAAGAAAATGTAGGAGGCGCTAGTTGATTATGAACGATATTATCAAAGATGAAAATGTTATTAAAGATTTAATTTACGAAATTAGAGGTAAGCAAGTAATGTTTGATAGTGATTTAGCAAGACTTTATGAATGCAAAAATGGAACTAAAGATATTAATAAAGCAGTAAAAAGAAATATTGAAAGATTCCCAGAAAATTTTATGTTTAGGTTAACTACTGAAGAATATTATTCTTTGAAGTTCCAGTTTGGAACCCCAAAAGAAAGAGGAGGAAGAAGAACATTACCTTATGTTTTTACAGAACAAGGAGTTGCCATGCTTTCTAATGTACTTCATTCTGAAAAAGCTATAAATATGAGTATCAAAATAATAAATGCTTTTGTAGCAATGAGACATTACATATCTTCAAACTTAATAGAACAAAAATATATAAATGATTTAGCATTAAAAGATCATAATAGGATTAATAATTTAGAAGCATCCTTTAAAAAGTTTGAAGAACATAAAAAAAGTAAATGAAATCTATTTTAATGGACAAATATATGATGCTTATTCTAAAATATTAGAAATATTTAAAAGTGCTACTAAAAAATTAGTCATAATTGATTCTTATGCAGATAATACATTATTAGATATTATTAAAAGACTTAATATTAAAGTAACTATAATTACTAAATCTAATAATTTATTAACTATACAAGATATTTCAAAATATAATAAACAATATCATAATTTAAAAGTAATATAT
>JAZUAY010000054.1:0-11063 GCA_045638205.1 Bacilli bacterium | reverse complement strand
TATAACAGCAAGTGCTATAACTTCATCAGCATCTACAATAAGAGCATGTACATCAAGTAATATATGTGGAGTATCACAAGTTAATGTAAGTGCATTATTACCAACCAATGTAACAATAGGAAATAAACCAGAAGATAATACATTAACTGAAGATGATACACATACATTAAGTGCCAATGTCTTACCAGTAGGAGCAGACGATACAACAGTAACATGGAGTAGTAGTGATACATCAGTAGCAACAATTACACAAGCAGGAGTAATCAATGCCATAAGTGAAGGAACAACTACAATAACAGCAACAACAAATAGCGGTAATAATATAACTGATAGTTTTGTTTTAACTGTAAATGGAATACAACCACTAATACCTATTTTAACTTCTAACAGTTCGCGTCTCTTTGCAACTAGTAGTTGGTCTGGTTATGACGCTTGGCATGCTTTTGATGGTGATTCAACAACTTATATGTCGTCAGGTGGTTGGTATCCAGCTCAAGGAAATGGTGCATATATAGGATATCATTTAGAAGAACCAAAAAAAATTGTACGGTCTACTGTATATCATATGGCTCGAAGCAGTAGCACTCAATTTGTTTTACAAGGATCTAATGATGGCTCAACTTATGAAAATATTAGTGAAAGTATAACAAACAATGAAACAGGACGTGACACTATAACAATATCTGATATCTTGTGTAATGGTAATGAGTATTCATATGTGAGATTATATGTTGTATCTAGCGTTAATAATGCTAATGGAAATGGTTTTAGACTAGTCGAGCAACAATACTATGGTTATTAAATAATAAAAAATTAGAAAAAATATAAAATTTAACAGTTAATAATCTATAATATTACTGCATATTGTTATAACAAAAATTATAAGAAATAAGGTATATTATGATTTTAAAAGCGGGTATCGTAGATTCTACAAATGTAATTAAATGGAATTTTAACAAAAACATATCTATATACAATAATTTATTTTAATAAAATTATTCCAATTGCATATAAATTTACTTATATTGCAGATTTGTCAAAGTAAATAGAAAAGCTGAAAATAAAAAAATAATACTTTAGCTTAAGTAGAAAAGTACTATTTATATTGATAATATTTAATAAAAAATCAAGATATCAGTATTTCTGATGTCTTTTTTTGACAAAAACATTAAAATATGGTATAATATGTAACCATGAAGCAGATAATGTATATAATTAAAAAGACCTTAAAACCTTTACAAAATAAGGATTTTGTGGTATAATGTGGTCATTATTGTTATAGGGGGTGTAATATATGAAAAAGAAGAAATTTAATAAAAAATTAGTATCAGACACAACTTTTTCCATTTTTACATCAATAATCATATTAATTGGAAGTATAACATTTTCATATAATTACATCAAAGAAAAAAAATTATATGCCTATAACGTTATGCAAATAAATATAACAGAAGAGATAGAAAATAAGAAAAAAGAACATGTAGAAAAGGTAGAAGCTGATGAAAAAGTAGATGAATCAATTGGTATAGATGAATACATTGGTTATATAGAAATACCACAAATTGAATTAAATAAAGGATTTTTAAGAAAAGAATCATCACATAACAATGTTGAAGAAAATCTATATGTATTAAATGAAGCAGATTATCCAAATGTAAAAAATGGAAACTTTGTAGTAGCAGCACACTCTGGAACTGGATGGAAAGCATTCTTTAATGAATTATATAGATTAAGAAGAGATGATTACATTTATGTAACATTTAATCATAAAAAATATACATATAAAATAGATAATATCTACAAACAGACTAAAGATGGAACTGTAAATTTATATAGAGATCCAACACAAAACACTATGACACTAATAACATGTACAAATAATGATGATAAAACACAGACATTATATGTAGCCTATTTAATAAAAAAAGAAAAAATTTAAGATATTTGAAAAATAAGGAAAGGGGGGTGACTTATGACAGATATATCATTTGCTGATAAGATTAATGTAGTAGTAAAACTAACTGAAGCTAACTACTTATATTTAATTGCGATTGGACTATTATTATTTGTTGGACTATTATTTTTAACTACTAATAAAAAGACAAAAAAAGAAAGCAAAAAAACTTTTAGTATAATTTATTTAATAATAATAGCCATGATTTTAATAAAATATTTTGCATCTTTATCTACAATGTTAGATTATTTAATGGATAATGTATTTGTTATATTTTACTTCCCAAATATAGCAATTTACTTAATCATGATAATTATAACAAACATTATAACATTAATTAGTATTTTTAGTGAAAAGGAAAAAACTCCTATTAAGTTTATAAATACAACTATATTTATTTTTATACATTATTTATTAGTAATGATTTTAGGAGTAATTAGTGATAAGAATATTGATGTTTTTAAACAAACTGCAATTTATTCTAATAAAAATATTCATTCATTAATAGAATTATCAAGTAATATATTTATAATTTGGATTTTCTTCTTAATAATTTATAAATTAATAAGTAATTATTTAGAAATAAGTAAGAAAAAAGCTCCAATAAAATTAAAAGTAAAAGAAATCAATAGACCTGCAGAACCAAAAATAATTGAAGAACCAGTTATAGTTGAAGAAAAACTTAAATGGAATATTCCCTTTGCAAACAATATTAATAGGAAAAAAGCCCCAGCAAGTATAAAACGAGATAAACCAAGAGTAGAGGTAAAATATATTGAAAAACCAGTTGAAAAAATAAAATATGTGGAAAAAGAAAGTGAACTATTAAAAGCTATAAGAAGAGTAAATGCACCGTTCATGGTTAAAAGAGATGTACCTAAAACTAAAATTGTCTATAAAAAACCTACTAATGGATTACTTTCATTTATAGAAATAAAAGATGCTCCAATCAAAATTAATAGAGAAATGACTAAAACCATTAAAGTACCACAAAAAGTTAGTATAGATAATGGTATTCTTTCACTAATCAAAAAGAAAAAAGCTCCACTTATGATAAAACGTGAAATGACAAAGAAAGAAATCAGAGAGAAAATTGTATATAAAAATTATAACAATGAACTAGAAAAATATGAAAATATGTTAACATTAGAAGATTATAAGATAATACTAGCAATGTTAAAAGAAAGACAAGCAAGAGAAAAAAGCGAGTTAGAATCTAAAATAAGAAGTCCAAGAGATTTAATGTCGTTATATTTTGAATAGGAGGTTTATACTTCCTTTTTAATTTAGTTAAATAACTTTTCAATCCTGAAAATATAGGGTATAATAAATGATAAGAGGTAAAAATTATGAATATTAACAGTTTAAATAAAGAGCAAAAACAAGCAGTTTTATATAATGATGGACCACTTTTAGTATTAGCTGGAGCAGGTAGTGGCAAGACAAAAGTATTAACCACCAAAATAGCTTATTTAATAGATGAACTTGATGTAAGTCCATATAACATTTTAGCTATCACTTTTACTAATAAAGCGGCTAAAGAGATGAAAGAAAGAGTCCATAACTTAGTAGGTGAAGTATCAAAATATATTCAAATATCAACATTCCATAGTTTTGGGTTGCGCCTGTTAAGAGAAAATTGTAGAGTATTAGGATATGATCATAATTTTGTAATTATGGATTCTGATGATTCTCTAACAGTAATAAAAAAAATATTAAAAGAAAAGAATCTTGATCCAAAAATTTATAATGCCAAAGCTATAAGAAATAAAATAAGTGGATGTAAAAATTTTCTAATGTCGCCAGACTCATATGAAAAGTATGCTACTAGTGATTATGAGAAAGTAGTATTAGATGTTTACAGAAAATATGCCAATAAACTAAAAAATAACAATTCAGTAGATTTTGATGACTTACTAATATTACCAATTAAGTTATTTAAAGAAAATAGTGATATTTTAAAAAAATATCAAGAACGTTTTAAATACATTTTAATAGATGAGTATCAAGATACTAATGAAGCCCAATATATTTTAACAAAATTATTAAGCATGAAATATAAAAAATTGATGGTAGTAGGAGATGTTGATCAATCAATTTATGGATTTCGTGGAGCAAACTACAAAAATATTTTAAATTTTGAAAAAGATTATAAAGATACTGAAACGATTACTTTAGAACAAAATTATAGATCAACAGGAAACATTTTAAAAGCTAGTAATGCTGTTATAAAAAATAATAAAGAAAGAAAAGAAAAAAAATTATGGACTGAAAATGGTGATGGAGAAAAGATTAAATATTATAGAGCCTTTAATGGAAGAGAAGAGGCCCAATATGTTTTAAGAAAAATAAAAGAATTACACAACAAAAATGTATCATATAAAGATATAGCAATTTTATACAGGACTAATGCTCAATCAAGAATTTTAGAAGAAGAATTACTTCATGAAAACATTCCATATCGAGTAGTAGGAAGTTTTTACTTCTATAATAGAAAAGAAATTAAAGATTTAATTAGTTATTTAAGACTAATTCATAACACCAAAGATAATGTATCACTAACTAGAGCTATCAACACTCCAAAAAGAGGTATTGGACTAAAAACAATAGAAAAGATTAATGAAAAAGCAGATAGAGAAAATATTAGCATGTTTGATGCTATAGAAAGTGGTAAAGAATTAGAGTTTAAGAATTTAATAAAAGACTTGCAAAAAGTGAGTGAAAATGTTACACTAACAGAACTAATCGATAAAGTTTTAAATGCCAGTGGCATGAAAAAAGAATTAATTAACGAAAAATCATTAGAGGCAGATATAAGATTAGAGAATTTAGAAGAATTCAAATCAATTACTAAAAGTTTTGAAGAAAGAGAAGGTTTAATATCATTAGAAGACTTCTTATTAGAAATCAGTTTAGTAAGTGATGTTGAAGAATATAAAGAAGATGATAATAGAGTAAGTTTAATGACAATACATTCTGTCAAAGGATTAGAGTTTAACTATGTATTTATAGTTGGATTAGAAGAAGGCATATTTCCACATATAAATAGTCTAATGGAATCCCACGAAATAGAAGAAGAAAGAAGACTTTGTTATGTAGCAATGACAAGAGCAAAAATTGACTTATACTTAGTAAATGCCAGAGAAAGAATGTTATTTGGTAAAACTGGGGTAAATCCACCAAGTAGATTTATAAATGAAATAGATAAAAATTTATTAGAAACAAATGTAAAAGAAGAAAATGAAACACAAGAAAAAATAGATACAGAAGAGATGTTTAGAGAAGAAGATATTGCATATAATAAAGGAGACTATGTATATCATGAATCATTTGGTGCAGGTAGAGTTGTAGATGTAACAGATACCTTAGTAACAGTAGCCTTTAAACATCCTTATGGCATCAAAAAACTAATGAAGAATCACAAGAAATTATCTAAAGTATAAAGAGTGAGGAGTATATAAAATGGAAACAAATATAGGGTTTGGATCAACCCTTACAATTAAATTGATCAATAATGATTTAGTAGGAATATATAGTTCAGCCATAAATAGTGTACCAGTATCTGAAAGATGTCCTAAAGAAAATTTAATATTTATTGATGAATATCAAAATATTAAAGAAAAAATAGAAACAGGTTATGAACTTATAGTAACAAAAGATTACCAAAAAAATATTACTGCCAAATTACAAAAAAGAGATTATAAAAATCAATATGTATCATTTGGCAAATCATTTTTTGAAGTATTAGAAAGCTTAGATAATAATTTAGAAAAGAAAATAATAAATAGACCAAAATTATTACAAAAATTAATAAAAGGAGTGAGAAAAAATGGATAATAATTTAACTTTAGTAATAATGGCTGCAGGAATGGGAAGCCGCTTTGGAGGATTAAAACAAATAGAAAAAGTAGGGCCAAGTGGAGAATTTATTATAGACTACTCTATATATGATGCCAAAAATGCAGGATTTAATAAAGTAGTATTTATAATAAAAGAAGAAAATTATGATGTTTTTAAAGAAACAATAGGTAAAAGAGTAGAGGATAAAATTGATGTTGAATATGTGTTCCAAAGATTAAATGACATACCTAATGGATATACTTTACCAACTGATAGAACAAAACCATTAGGAACATCACAAGCAATACTTGCTTGTAAAAATGTAGTTAATACACCATTTGCAATTATTAATGCAGATGATTATTATGGAGCAGATGCTTACATAAAAGCTGCAGAGTTTTTAAAAGAAAGTAATAATGATAGTAATGATTATGGAATGATAGCATACCAAATTAAAAATACTATGACAGTAAATGGAGCTGTTAAAAGAGGAATATGTCATGAGAACAATGATTATTTAACAGATATTATTGAAAGTAGTGTAGATTATAATGAAAAAAGTAAGCTAATTGCATCACCACTTGAAAATAATAGAGAACCTTTTGAAATAGCAGAAGATGAAATGGTATCAATGAATATGTTTTTATTAACACCAACAATATTTAAACATATTGAAGATAATTTTGCACCATTTTTAGATGAAAATAAAGACAATTTAGATAAATGTGAATACCTAATACCAATATTACTTGATAAATTATTAAAAGAGGGAATTGTTACAATAAAAGTAATAAAGACAACTGCTATGTGGTATGGTATAACATATAAGGAAGATTTAGATACAGTAAAAGATGCCATTAATGATATGGTAGAAAATAAAGTTTATAGTAAAAGTTTATGGAAATAATATAGATAAATTTAAAAATCTGCTTTATAATAATAAAAGGAGGATAAAATGGAAAAAAGTGTATTATATTCAAAAGTTTTCACATGGCTAGCGATTGGGCTAATGATCACCTTTGCATCAGGCTATGCAATAAGTTTAAATAACGTAATGCTTGCTAACATATTATCAGGAAATAAATATATTATACTAATAATTTTACAAATAGCGATAGCAATATTTTTTGGAGTAAGAATAAGGAAAATGAGTAAAGTAACAGCTATAATTTGTTATTTATTATATTCCTTATTAACAGGAGTAACATTTTCAGGAATATTTGTAGTATTTAAAATGAGTAGTATAATATCAATGTTTTTAGTAACATCAATTGTCTTTGGCTTATTTGCAGCTATAGGTTTTACGACCAAAAGAGACTTAAGTAGATTTGGTAATATCTTATTTATGGCTTTAATAGGTGTAATCTTAATAAGTATTATAAATATTTTTATGAAATCAAGTGGATTAGAAATAATATTATCAATTGTATGTATGTTGATATTTATAGGATATATAATGTTTGATATTAGAAATTTAGAGACTTATTCATTAATGAATGAAGAAGCAGGACCAATATATGGAGCATTTCAACTTTATATAGATTTCATTAACTTATTTATAAGATTATTAGAATTATTTGGAGATACAAGAGACTAATTTTAGTCTTTTTTCTTTTTAAAAATTGAATAAAGTTATACAATATTGTATAATAAAAATGGTGATAAATATGAACGAGATAGAAAAAAGAATAGAAGAATTAACTAATATTTTAAATGAAGCAAATTACAATTATTATGTAAATGATGAACCTACAATAACAGATCAAGAATTTGATAAATATTTAAGAGAATTAGAAGAATTAGAACGTGAGCATCCAGAGCTAGCTAAAAGTGATAGTCCTACAAAAAGAGTAGGCGGTGAAGTAATAGATTCTTTTAAAAAAGTAACCCATGAAAAACCAATGATGTCTTTAAGTGATGTTTTTTCAGAAAGTGAGTTAATCACTTTTGATGAAAGAATAAAAAAAGAAGGTATAGAGCCTGTTTACGTATGTGAATTAAAAATAGATGGTTTATCAGTTTCATTATTATATAAAAATGGTGTTTTAACTCGCGCTGCAACACGTGGTGATGGAACTATTGGAGAAGATATCACTCACAATGTAAAAACAATAAAAACAATCCCCTTAAAATTAAAAGAAAAAATAGATATAGAAGTTCGTGGTGAAATTTACATGAGCAAAAAATCACTTGAAAGAGTAAATAAGGAAAGGATTGCAAATGGAGAAAAACCATTACAAAATGCCAGAAATGCAGCAGCAGGATCAATAAGACAGCTAGATTCTAAAGTAGCAGCCAAAAGAGGTTTAGATGCATTTATATATCATTTACCAAACCCAGAAGATTATGGGATTAAAACACATATGGATGCCTTAAAGTTTATGAAAAGTTTAGGTTTCAAATTAAATCCAAATAATAGACTAGTACATAATATAAATGAAGTTATTTCTTTTATAAATGAGCAAGGAGAAAAAAGAGATAAATTATCATATGATATAGATGGTGTAGTAATAAAAGTAAATGATATAGAAAAGCAAAGAAAACTAGGGTTTACTGCTAAATATCCAAAATGGGCAACAGCCTATAAATTTCCTGCAGAAGAAGTATTAACAAAATTAAAAGACATAATTTTTACAGTAGGACGCACTGGACAAATAACACCAAATGCAGTATTAGATCCGGTTATTGTAATGGGTTCAACTATTTCTAGGGCAACACTTCACAATGAAGATTATGTTAATGAAAAAGATCTAAGAATAGGAGATATAGTATCTATTAGAAAAGCCGGAGATGTTATACCTGAAGTTGTAGAAGTAAAAAAAGAAAGAAGAACAGGAAAAGAAGTTAAGTTCAAAATGATAGACAAGTGTCCTATATGTGATACAAATTTAATAAAAAGAGAAAGTGGTGTTGACTATTATTGTCCAAATGATAATTGTCCATCAAGAAAAGTTGAAAGCTTAATACATTTTGCTAGTCGTGATGCTATGAATATTGAAGGATTAGGCGAGAAAATAATGGAAGATTTCTTCAATTTTGGTTTTATAACAACAATACCAGAGATATATTTATTACAAAGTCACAGAACTGATTTAACAAGATTAGAAGGATATGGAGAAAAGTCTATTAATAAGTTATTAGAAGCAGTAGAAAAGAGTAAAGAAAATTCACTAGAAAAATTAATATTTGGTTTTGGAATCCCACATGTTGGAAGTAAAACTGCAAAGATATTAGCAAGTAATTATCATAATTTAGATACACTTATGAAAAAAACAGAAGAGGAGTTAAGTTCTATACCTGATATAGGTAATATTATTGCAAGAAGCATTACTAATTTCTTTAATACTGAAGAAAATAAAATAATGATAGAAAAATTAAGAAGTTATGGTATGAATTTTAACTATTTAGGAAAGAAAATAATAAATAATCCATATTTTAGTGGTAACACTTTTGTTTTAACTGGAAGCCTAAAATTATTTACAAGAAATGAAGGTAAAGAAATAATAGAATCTCTTGGTGGTAAGACATCATCATCTGTATCAAAGAAAACTAAAGCCGTAATTGTAGGCGATAAACCAGGAAGTAAATATGATAAAGCAAAAGAGTTAGGAATAGATATTTTAACAGAAGAAGAATTTAAGGAAAAAATAGAAAGGTAGGTAATAATATGGACATAAGATTCAAATTAGACGATTTATTATTCAAAGTAAGAGCAACAGGAGTAATCATCATAAATAATAAAATATTAGTGGAAGAATATGACAATGATAAATATTCATTGCCAGGTGGTTACTTAAATATTGGTGAATCATCTATTGATGGTATAAAAAGAGAAATAAAAGAAGAAGTAACAGAAGTAGAAATAGAAAAATATTTAGGACTTATAGAAAATATTTTTACAAATAGAAAAGGACAGTTAACACAAGAAATAAATTTTTATTATAAAGTTAATCCAAAAAATATTAACGATATTAATTTAAATGATTATACATATGAAGAAAATGATCATGGATATAAAATAGTTCATAATTTTAAATGGTTTGATATAAAAGAAATATATAATATTAATCTAATACCATTAGAAATAAGAAAAGATATAATGAATAGTTTAGAAAATAATATTGTATTTCATAAAATACTAAAAGAAAATGACTAATAAAAAAATAGAATGGAAATTATAAAATCGATTCTATTATTATTTTGTACTAAAGCTTTCACTTTCTCAAAGTATACTACTTTAAGAAAGTCCCTCTATAATATAGATTTTATCACATTTTTTTCTAAATTGAAACAAAATTTTACAATAAAATATTTTGGTCAAATTAATTTTACATATTATATGATAACAACTTTCTTTATTTTCTTAAAGTAGTATACTTTGAGAAAAAATGGGAGGATGTATTATATGATAAAAATTAATAAAAAAGAGTCTATAATATCAATTGTAGCACTGTTATTTATAGTACTTGTTGTAATAGGAGTAACCTATGCAGCATTCACATATACTGGACTTGGTACAAAATCAAATAAGGTTACAACAAGTACAATAACAATGAATTATAATGAAGCAACAAATGGAATAACTTTAACAGATGCTTTTCCAATAAGTGATAGTGATGGAAAACAACTAACAGGAGAAGGAAGAACATTTACATTCACAGTAACAGTAACAACAGGGAATAATACTGCAGTAGGTTATGAAGTAAGTGCAGTGAAAGACAATACATCAACTTTAGGAAATAACGATGTAAGAATCTATTTAGAAAAGAGTAGTAGTGGAGCAGAGGGAACCTACAGTAGTGTGTTAGAGCCAACCGGATTTAGTGGAGAAAATGCAACAACCGAGATAGGAACACCTGCTGGAGAAATGCTACTACATAGTGATAGTACAACTACAACAAGAACAGATTATTATATTTTAAGAATGTGGGTAGCAGAGGACTATCAAGTAACAGGAGAGAGTAAATTTTTTACAATAAAAGTAAATGTCTATGGAACAGATTCACATATCAATACAAGTGGAATTAATTTAAATAAAAATAGTATGACACTTGATGAGGGAGAAAGTGAACAATTAAGTGCAACAGTCCTACCAGATTATGCAACAAATAAGAATGTGACATGGACATCATCTAACACAGATGTAGCAGTAGTAGATTCAAATGGTAATGTCACAGCACAAAGTATTTCAGGAACAACAGCGACTGCGACCATTACTGCAACAGATTCAAAAGGACATAGTGCAAGTTGTGTAGTAACAGTCAATAAG
>JAZUAY010000053.1:0-4438 GCA_045638205.1 Bacilli bacterium | reverse complement strand
AATTATCCTTTTCCTTGCTTAAATCCAATTCTTCAATATCATCATCATCTAAAACATTATCATCATACATATCATTAACAACATCAATATATTTATCATCTTTATCATACCAACTATGAAGTTTGTTGTGTAAGAATGATATTAGTTTTTCAAACTTATCTTTCCAATAGTCAAGAGTATTTTTTAAATCATGAATTTTAGATTTTAAAAATGATATTTCATTATCTTTTTCTTTAATCGTATCATTTAAGGCTTTTACTCTTAAATTAAGTGCTTCATTATTTTCGGTAAGAGTTTTAATCTTATTATTTTTGTCTTTTAATTGTTCGTGAGCATTAATTAGTGTATTAGATAGAGTTTGTATTTTATCGTATTCTTTACTAGTATTATCTACTTGATTGATAAAGTCGATAAAAGAATCTTTATCTTCTTTTGATAAAACATAGTTATCTCTATTTAATTTAGAAACTTTCAATTTATCAATTTTATCTTTTATATCTTTAGAATTTTGTTTTAACTCTGAAGATTTTTTATTTGCTTGTTTTAAATTTTCAGTGTTCTTTTCAATTTGTCTTTTCATTTCGATATAGTTTTCCATATCAGATACATGAATATCTCTATTTCTGCCTTTTTGTTTTTGCTTTAAAGTAGAATCTAAACTATATACTTGATTAAATTCTTCAATACATAAAGTTCTCATTTTATCTTGTAATCTTATTAAAGATTCTTTAGTAAATACATCAGATTTACCAACTTGTTTTTCCATACCATTTTTATTCTTATATTTAATTGGAACACCTACAATATGTAAATGAGGACTTGTTTCATCATAATGAATTATAGCACTTGCTACTTTAAAATTAGGAACAAGCATTTCTAAATCATCAACTTGTTTTTTATAAACTTCTGACATTTTCTTTTTAAAATTTTCATCTTTGGTATCCCAATATTCTTTATCTCCAAGTTCAAGTATTATTTCACAAGCAAGATCCTTTTTCTCATTATTAGATACATTTTCAAAATAATTATCAATCATGCGACTTGGTCTAGTTTGTTTAGAATTATATTCCAATCTTGCTTCTTCAAATTCACTTAAATAAAGTTCCTTAACATCATCTAGTGGAGAAGAAGTTCCTCTAACTATTTCTATTAAGTCTTGTTCATTATCATATTTTCTATAATTATGCTTATCTACTTTTGATAATTGTCTTACATTTTGAATAGCATTATTTGGTAAAGATGTTGTTCCACTTAAATTATTTTTACCATTTTGTTTAGATATATTTTTTCTATTTTTATCACTACCTAAATGTAATGAATAAGCAAGTTCTGACACAAGTTTTCCTCCTTTCTAGAAGTGACCACTAAAGTGGCCATTTTGTTCATCCAAAATTTCTAACCCCCTAGGAATTTTGTACGCCTAGCATACAAAATATCCAGTGCGCTAAGGTTTAACACCTTACAATCCGTTTTACTTTATTTCACAATAACCAAAACTTCGTAATGGTTAAACTTCATAAAGTATTAATTTTTAAATTGCTATCGCCACTTTCATTTACTTCGTAAACAAAACGTGCCACGCATTTTAAAAATCTTCTTCGGTAACATTATCAGGTATTGTTTCAAATACATCTCTAATGTTTACCTTTATATCATTGGGGTTATTCTTTGTAGCAAGCATTCCCATTGATAACCAATTCTTATCTCCGTTATTATTTTCTTGTAATGGGAATATTCTAATAGGAAGTTCATTTTTTTGAAGTGGTCCTATATCTAATTTTTCAGTTTCTTTATAATAAGTTCCTTTGTATAAATTTACTTCATAATATTCATTTAATCTATACAAGTGTTGCATTACATCTTTAATTGGTAAGTATTCACTATATCTTATATTTGTATCTACACATACACCATTAAAATCATATGTAAGTGGTCTTTTTCTATCAATATAGCCTTTTGTATATAGTTCATTAAAATCATTATAGAATGTACTTCTAAAATTAATTTGTTTAACAACATGTTTTCCATTTCTAATTTCTAACTCAACATCATCAATATACCTCATAATTATATCTGCTTTATCATCTCGATCTAATAAATTCCAGTTATCATTAAATGCATAATAAGAAATTGGTAATTTAACTTTATTAATAAAGTCCATATCTCTTTTTAGTAATATATCATCAGTGGTAAAGTTTAATTGTTCTGATTGAGAGTTCTCAAGTAGTTTAGAGTTAATATCTTTAATTTGATTTTCTACTATTTCTAATTCATTTTTATATTCTTCTTCTGTGAATATTGAATCAATATATGCTTTTCTAATTCTATCTTTTTTATTATTTAATGATTTTAATTCTTTTTCTAATTCTTGCTTTGGATTATCTAATTTAGATTTTAATACTGGTAAGAAGAATTCATTAACAACATTGTCATATTCTAAAATATCAGATAGTAATGTTTTAATTGAATCTTCAATAGTTTCTTCTTTAATGTTGTTTTTACAATTCTCACATCTATAATAGAAATACCATTTATCATATTTAATTTTATGAGTTGCTCCACCAGCTAGTATTCTTCCACATTTAGGACATCTTAATTTTTGTAAAAAGATATAAGTTTGAGTTCTCATATAATTCTTTTGGTTTTTCTTTCTTTGCGCTTGGCAATTTTCCCATAGTTCTTTACTAACTAATGGTTCAACAACATTTTCATAATATACAGGTTTATTTATTGTTTTACCTGATACATAATCTCCTTTATATAATTCATTAGATAAAATCTTTAATATTCTTGTATCTTTCCAATTTGTTTTACCTTGTATTTTTTCTTTGTTATAGATATTTGCAATAGTGCTATAAGAATTACCTTCAAAATATAAATTAAATATTCTGATAACTATATCTTTTGTAAGTGGATCAGGAACTAATTTTTTATCAACTCGTTTAAATCCAATAGGACAAACTGCTGGAATATGACCTTGTTTAATTGCACCTGCCATGCCAACTTTAGTTCTTTCACTTGTTCTTTCAATTTCATTTTGTGAAACTGACATCATTATTCTAGTTACCATTTTTCCATTAGCTGTTGTTGTATTAATATCATCATTAGCACATACTAAATCAAACCCATACTTTTCAGAGGTTTTAAGTAAGTTTTCCCAGTCATATATACTTCTTGATAGTCTATCCAGTTTTAAAGCAATAACTGTGTTTATTTTGCCAGTTTTAGCGTCATCTATTAATCTATCAAACTCTGGTCTATGATTACCTGTCTTAGCACTTATTCCTGCATCTTGGTAATAATCATATATCTTATAACCTTTAAACTTACAAAGCGCCTCTAATCTTTCTTTTTGTTCTGGTAAACTAAATCCTTCTTTGGCTTGATCTTCAGTTGAAACTCTTAAATATAAACCACATATTCTTTCCTCATCTTTCATATACTTCAACTCCTTTTACTAAAAAAGAGGAGCTGGTAGTATCTAGTAAAGTCTAAATACTACTGACTCCTCAATTAATTCAATATTATATAATTTTATTATATCTTTGCTTTTTATCATCGGTGTACCTCCATTTCTAGAGAATACCTCTTTCATTGGTTATATATAATATCATTTTTTTAAGATTTGTCAATTCCCTGATTAGGGAATAGTAGTATTTAGTTAGTTTTAGTTAGTTTTTAAATAATCTTCTAATTCAGATAGTTTTATCTTATTAGATAGATTTTCAATAAATACTTCATTAGAATAATTAAATATTAAGAAAGTTTTATCTTTAATGATAATTCTATTAGGTTCAATATAGGTTAAATTAGTTCTATCTATTTTTCTTATATTACCATTAATGATTTTAGGTGTAGTTTTAGCAAACTCACATATTAGTTCTAACTTCTTTCTTAACGATTCTTCAATAGGTAATTCTTCTTTAATAATATTTACCATAATACCATCCTTTCTTTCGGATGTTTTTTGTAAACACAAAAAAACTAATCCATTTCTGAATTAGTTATTTATCAAACTCAAACTATAAAAGTTCGAGCAGAATTCCTCTTGGTAGCGAGAGAGGGAGTCGAACCCACGACCTATCGGGTATGAACCGATTGCTCTAGCCATCTGAGCTATCTCGCCAAATGAATACGAATAACACGTAAACAATGAAATTATAGCAAAAAAAAGTTTAATTTGCAAGGCTTATACTATTTTTTTTCTAAAAAAAACATGTTACAATATAAATAGGGTGAAAAGTTATGAAGAAAATAATAAGTATATTATTAATAATTATAAATTTTATTTCATTATTGCTACTACTTTTAATAATAAATGTTAATATAGCAACTAAATATAAAAATATAAAAAAAATATCATATAAAAATAACTATTTAAAACTAGTAAATATAACAACTAATAAAGATGAAATAAAAACTTCATACGATAATGTAT
>JAZUAY010000052.1:0-2349 GCA_045638205.1 Bacilli bacterium | reverse complement strand
ACTTTAAAAAGAGAAAAAAGCAACATAAAATATAGCATTAATTATGGAAAAAATTACTTTCCAAGTAAAAAATATAGAGGAGTTACTTATAAAGAAGGAAAATATGAGTCACTTGTAGTTAAATTAGGTAAAGGAGAAGGTAAAAACTTTTGGTGTGTATTATATCCACCATTATGCCTAATAGATGATACAAAAGAAGACGATGTTGAATACCATATGTTAGTAAAAGACTTAATTCATAAATATTTAAAATAATTTAGAATATATTATAATAGGTGAGGTTTTTGAATTTACTAAATTATATATTAATAGGAATAGCATTAAGTATGGATGCCTTTTCAGTATCAATAGGTTTAAAATCATCAAAACTAATTTCTAAAAGAGAAGATATCTATTTTATATCATTAATAGGTATTTTTCACTTTTTAATGCCATATTTAGGAAGTTTATTAATTAACATAATTCCAATATCTATAGAAAGCTATTCAAAATACATACTAGCAGGTATATTTATAATATTAAGTTACGAAATATTAACAGGCAAAGTAGAAATATCAGAAACAATAAATTATTTTACACTATTACTATTAGGGTTAACAGTAAGTATAGATAGTTTTACAATAGGATTAGGATTATCATTAGTAAATGATTATAATATTCTAGCAAGTTTAATATTTGCATCTCTAAGCATGATTTTCACTAGTTTAGGTTTAATAATAGGAAAATACATAAATAAGGTTTCAAAAAATAAAAGTAACATAATAGGAGGACTAATTCTATTATTGTTAGGAATAAAGTATTTAATATTTAATTAAAGCTTTACGAAAAAATTACACAAAGTTAAATTTTTAATTGACAAAAAAGTCTATATTTACTATGATAATATTAGATATCTTTAAAAAAAGAGAACTAAAAAAAGTGAAAATAAATACAATATAATAGACGGAGGCCGTATGAAAATATTAGAAATAACAGGAAAAAATTTACTTAGTGGGTCTATTAGAATAAGTGGTGCTAAAAATAGTGCAGTAGCATTAATACCAGCAGCAATTCTTTCAGATGAAGAAGTAACAATATGTAATATACCAGATATAACAGATACAGATGCTTTATGTGATATTTTAAAAAGTTTAAATGTTGATGTAAAAAGAGCAAGCGAAAGTGTAATTATAAATTCACAGAATATGAAAAATATAGAAATAAATAAAAATTTATCAAAAAAATTAAGAGCATCATACTATTTTTTAGGAGCACTATTAGGAAAATACAAAAAATGTGTGATGCATTTTCCAGGAGGATGTTCAATAGGAGCCAGACCAATAGATCAACATTTAAAAGGTTTTGAAGCTTTAGGAGCAAAAGTAACAATAGAAAAAGATAAATATATAGTAGAAGCAGATGAGTTAATTGGATGTCCAATATATTTAGATGTTGCAAGTGTTGGTGCGACAATAAATATAATGTTAGCAGCAGCCAAAGCAAAAGGTGAAACAATAATAGAAAATGCTGCAAAAGAACCTGAAATAGTAAATATAGCAACATTTTTAAATAGTATGGGTGCACATATTACAGGAGCAGGAACATCAACCATAAGAATTAAAGGTGTGGAACATTTAAGTGGATGTTTTCATGAAGTAATACCAGATAGAATAGAAGCAGGAACATATTTAATAATAGGAGCATTATGTGGAAAAAATCTAAAAATAGATAATATAATTCCAGAGCATTTAGATTCATTAATATCCAAATTAAAAGAATTAGGAGCCGAAATGGAAATTGGATCTGATTATATAATAATAAATGAAAAAGAAGAATATAGAAAAACAAATATTAAAACTGCAACATATCCAGGATTTCCAACAGATTTACAACAACCATTTACAATTCTTTTAACAAGATGTAGTGGTAAATCAAAAGTAACAGAAACAATTTGGGAAAACAGATTTATGCATATACCATATTTAAATAAGATGGGAGCAGACATACAAGTTAAAAATGAAACAACAACAGTTGTAGGTCCAAGTGAATTAAAGGGATGTGAAGTAGTAGCAACAGATTTAAGAGCAGGAGCAGCATTAGTAGCAGCAGCATTAATTGCCGAAGGAACAACAAGAATAACAAATGTTGAGCATATATTAAGAGGATATGAAAATATAGTAGAGAAATTAACAAGTGTAGGTGCTAAAATAAGAAGTCTAGAAATATAATATATAAATACTTTTTTATTTTGGAGGAAAAATGAAAAAACTAATAAAATTATCATTTTTATTAATAATAATAGTATTAACATACTATATATATAAAATAAATTGTAAAGAAAATATAATATATATAGCATTGGGTGATTCT
>JAZUAY010000051.1:0-9941 GCA_045638205.1 Bacilli bacterium | reverse complement strand
ACTTTATTTGATTTTGTACCTAGTCCAGTATAACTAAATGCAGCATAAGTTATTCCTACTACAACAAGCACTATAAATAACAATGCTATCACCACCATCATGGTTTCTTTTTTATTTACTTTTATCATATTTTTAAACATATAATACACCCTCTCTTTTTTTCGTAAAGTATGTTACTTTAGGAAAATAAAGAAATTCATTATTAAATAATATGTAAAATTTATCTGACCAAAATATTTATTGTAAAAAATTGTTTCAATTTATCTGAAAGTGTGATAAAATCGTAATATAAGGGTAGTTTCCTAAAGTAACATACTTTAGGAAACTCTTTTTCTTTTATATCAACAAAAAAAGTTCTAAATAGAACTTTTACCTTTCATCTTCAACTAATTCATATATTTCAATGATATCTCCTTCTTTATAATCGTTACAAGCCTCAAGTGTAAGACCACAATCCATACCTTTTTTAACTTCCTTAACTTGATCTTTTTCATGCTGTAAAGTTTTAACCTTACCATTATAAATTACAATATCATCACGAACTACACGAGCATTAGCATTATTTTTAACAACACCACTTAAAACATGACATCCTGCAATTAAACCAACTTTAGAAAATTTAAATATTTGTCTAATTTCAAGTTTACCGATATCTTTTTCAGAATATGTTGGATCAAGCATACCTTTCATAGCATTTTCAATATCTTCAACTAACTTATATATAATATTATATGTTTTTATTTGACATCCAGCTTCTTTAGCAGCTTTTTCAGTCTTCCCATTTGCTCTAACATTAAATCCAATAATAATCGCATCACTTGCACGAGCAAGAACAACATCACTTTCAGTAATACCACCAACTGATGCACGAATAATTGAAAGTTTTACTCCTTCAACATTTATTTTTTCAAGAGAAGATTTTATAGCTTCAACACTACCATTAACATCTGCCTTTAAGACAATATTAATTTCTTTTCTACCTTCTTTAATATTTTCAAATAAATCTTCAAGTGATAATCCCTTAGATTTAAAATTCTCATTTTTCTTGCGAAGTGCTCTTTCATTAGCAACACTTTTAGCCATTTTTTCAGTTTCAAATGCCATAAACTTATCTCCAGCTTCAGGAATTCCAGAAACTCCTGTAACTTCAACTGGAGTAGATGGTTCTGCACTAGCAATATCATACCCTAAATCATCTTTAAGTGTTCTAACTTTACCATAAATAGTACCTACAACAATAGGATCTCCTAATCTTAAAGTACCATTTTGAATTATTAAGCTAACAACACTTCCTACTCTTTTATCTTGGCGAGACTCAATTACAGTACCTGTAGCATAACGTTTAGGATTAGCCTTATATTCATTCATCTCACTAATTAATAATATGCTTTCTAAAAGTTCGTCAACTCCCTTACCTGTATAAGCAGAAATTTTATTAACAATAACGTCTCCTCCCCACTCTTCAGGTGTAAGACCAGCTTCAACAAGTTCAGTCATACATTTATCTACATTAGCATCTTCTTTATCTATTTTGTTAATAGCCACAATTATAGGAACATTTGCAGCTTTTGCATGATCAATTGCTTCCTTTGTTTGTGGCATAACACCATCATCTGCAGCAACAATAATAATAACTATATCAGTAACACTAGCACCACGAGCTCTCATTTCAGTAAAAGCTTCATGTCCTGGAGTATCAATAAAAGTAATAGGTTTATCATTATATAAAACTTTATAAGCACCAATTGCTTGAGTAATTCCACCAGCTTCTCCACTAGCTACTTTACTTTTTCTAATATAATCAAGAAGAGTAGTTTTACCATGATCAACATGTCCCATTATAGTAACAATAGGGGCTCTTAAAGTTAAATCTTCAGCCTTTTCTTCTATTTCATAATTCTCAAAATTAGTAATATCTGTAGTTTCTTCCTTTTTTAAAGTTTTATCATAATCACTTACTAAAACTTCAGCTGTTTCAAAATCAATAGATTGATTTTGATTAGCCATAACACCTAATCCCATCAATTTCTTTATTATGTTAGTAACACTATCATCTAACTCTTTAGCAATTTCAGTTACAGTCATTCCATCTTTATAAATAACCACATCTTTAGAAATAGTTTTTTCATTACTTTTTAGCTTTTCACGATTTTTATACATTTTCTTTCTTTCAGCTTTAAAGTTTTTATTTGTATCATTACTTCTTCCAGATTTCTTTTTAACTTTTTGAAAACTTACATTGTTATCTAAATCAATTCTAGTACCCTCTGCTAACTCTTCAGCTCTCTCTTGTTCTTCAAATTCTTCTCTTACATCATTATCAATTTCAACATCTTCATCATCATTTAAATCATTTACTGAATTATCTAAAAGAGTTATCTCAGTATCACTAAGCATATAGTTCTCATCACCATAATCAATAGATAACTTATCACATAATTTTTTTAACTCTTCAATACTTATTCCAACATCACTAGCATAATCTAATAAACTCATCATTATTAATCACCTCTTTAAATAATATTTTCTATTTTTTCATAAACATCCTCACTTATTTTTACTTCAAGCCTTTTTTCAAGTACCTTACTTTTTTTAGCTTTTTCTAAAACTTCTATATCTTTTTTAATATATGCACCACGCCCATTTAACTTTCCTGTTAAATCAACTTCTACATCACCATCAGGTGTTCTAACAATACGAAGTAATTCTTTTTTTTCGCATTTTTCTCCTGTGACACAACATGTTCTCATAGGAATTTTACGCTTTTTCATAATTATTCCTCACTTCTTATATTAATTCCAGCATCCTGTGCTTGTTCAACAGTTTTAATATCAATTTTATATTTAGTTAAACGACTTGCAAGTCTAGCGTTTTGTCCTTTTCTACCAATAGCCAAAGGAAAATTATCTTTATCAGCAATAACCATCGCTTCATTTTTCTTAGGATCAGTAATCATAACAGTTAAATTCTTAGCAGGTGAAAGACTATTTGCAATAAAGACACTAGGATCAGTATCATATTTTACAATATCTAACTTTTCACCATTTAATTCTTTTATTATACGAGCAATACGACTACCCTTCTCACCAATACAAGCACCAATTGGATCTACATTAAAGTTTTCTGAATAAACTGCAACTTTACTACGACTACCAGCATCTCTTGCAACACTATAAATTAAAACAGTTCCATCAGATAATTCTGGTATTTCATGTTCAAAAAGTCTTTTAACAAAACCAAAATGTCTTCTAGAAAGTAAAACAAGTAAACTTTTACCATTATTATCAACTTTACTAACATAAACTTTAATTTGACTACCCATTTCAATTTTTTCACCTGGAATAATTTCTTTTTTAGGTAAAATTCCATTAGTACGTCCTAAATCAATATAATAATTTTGATTATCTTCAAGTTGTACAGTACCAACTAACATTTCATCTTGTTTATCACCAAATTCATCAGTTAAACTTTCTCTTTCAGCTTCTCTAATTTTTTGAATAACAACTTGTTTAGCAGTACTAGTAGCAACACGACCAAAATCCTTTGGAGTAACTTCAGTATCAATTGTATCCCCAACTTCTAATGTTTTATCTATCTTTTTAGCATCACTTAATTTAATCTCAACATCTGGATTAAAATAAGAATATCTTTCTTCCTCTTTTTCTTCTGCATTATCATCTTCTGTTTCTACTTCTTCTTCCTCTTCATCTTCATCAGTATAATGTTCAAATAAATAATCTTCATATTCTTCTTTAGTCATTTTATCATCAGGAACAACAGTTAAATAAGAAAACACTTTGATTTCACCAGTTTCACGATTCAAGTCAACTCTAACATTAGTCTTTGAATTAAAGTTTTTCTTATAAGCAGAAGATAAAGCAAGTTCCATAGCATTATAAACAACTTCTTTATCAATATTTTTTTCTTTAGTAATATTATCTAAAGCTTTTAAAAACTCTTTACTATTCATTTTCTATACTTCCTTTCTCTTTAGAGTGAATATCTAAAACAAAATTTTCTAAATTAATATCTAATTTATCAATAATAGGATTAATTATCTTAGAAGCTTCAGTTATTCTATCAACATCAATTACATCATTACTGTCAAGTACTATATTTAAATTAGTAATACCTTCTTCTACTGAAGTATAAACTGAATCAACCCACATATCAATAGATTTAATAGCATCATTAACTTTTATTTTAATATTTTCTTCCATAAAATCTCCTTCTATAAATAATATATAAAGAGTGGGATAAACTTCCCACTCCTTTCTTTCGTTAATTATATCATATATTAATAAAAAATCCAAACATTTTTAAAAAAATATATAAAAAGGAAGCTGCACCCCCTGAAGGGCAGCTTCTTAAAAAAGAATAAAAAGGGGTTGGCTAGTGTGATACTAGCGACCAATTCGCCTAATAACCGAATTGGTGATTACTATCTTAATCATTTTCATTCAATTTGTCAACTTTTTTTCAACATTTTTTTTATTTTTTATCAATAAATGTTACAAATAAGTATTTTTATACTATTTTTGTTCTTTTTTTAGACATTTTATGATATAATACAAGCAGAAAGGAGTTTTTGTATATGGATTTTGCTAAATTAAAAAGCGATGCCAAAGAGAAGTTAAAAGGTAAATATGGTGATGCAATTACATTAATGATTTTATCTGGTGTTGTTGGAGCAATAACAAGAGTTATACCAGCTGATGAAAATTCACCAATTTTAATAATACTATCATTAGTTCAATTAGTATACTCATGTATTATTGGATTTGGTATAATTAGCTACTTTATAAAAATTTCTCGTGGTGAAGAAGTTACATGGAAAGAGTTATTTGCAAAAAAAGATATGGCAGTAGCATTCTTTGTTTTAACATTCTTAGTAGGTTTATTTACAACATTATGGAGTTTACTATTAATAATTCCAGGAATTATAGCAGCAATTAGTTATTCAATGTCTAGCTATATAAAAGTTGATAATCCTGATATGGATACAATGGAAGTAATTAAGAAAAGTAAAGAAATGATGAATGGTCATAAAATGGATTATTTCTTACTTAATTTAAGTTTCATTGGATGGGTATTACTTGGAATTTTAACTTGTGGTATTCTATATTTATGGTTAATACCATACTATTCAGTAACAATGGCTAACTTCTATAATGAAATTAAAGAAAAAAATTAGCATCTAGCTAATTTTTTTTTAATCTTTTTTTGTATTTTCTGCAAGTTTACTATAAAATTCATATCTAGATTCTGCTAATTTTTTATTTTCTTCTAATATCTTTTTATAATCCTTATTAATACCTTTTAAACTTCTATATCTATCCTCTCCACCAAGAAAATCTGAATACTTTTTAAAATCTGCTTTAGAATCAAGTTTAAACTCACCAGTTTCTGGATTATAATGAAATATTGGAAAATATCCAGAGTTAGTTGCATTCTTTTCTTCTTCTACTGCATTAGACATACCTTTTATAATACCTTGGGCAATACAAGGAGAATAAGCAATAACTATTGATGGTCCATTATAATTATCAGCTTCCTCTAAAACTTTAATAGCCTGCATTGGATTCGCTCCAAGGGAAATAGTTGCAACATAAGCATGAGGATATGTAAGTGCAATTTTAGCAAGATCTTTTTTAGCATTCTTCTTACCTTTAGATGAAAATTTAGCAATAGCTCCAAGTCTAGTTGATTTAGATGATTGTCCACCAGTATTAGAATATACTTCAGTATCAAGTACTAAAATATTAACATTTTCTTTAGTTGATAAAACATGGTCAATTCCATTAAAACCAATATCATAAGCCCAACCATCTCCACCTACTAACCAAATTGATTTTCTTTTAATAAAACTCTTTAATTCTTTTAACCCATCTATTTTAGTATTATCCACAATATTATATAAAGCTTCTTCTGTTTCATCATTTATCTCTTTAACATAAGCCTTATATATTTTTTCTTCTGATTTTTTAACAGATTTAATATTAGTTTTAATCATATTAATAATTCTATCCTTTATTGCATTATCAGCAATTTTCATACCATAACCAAACTCAGCATTATCTTCAAATAAAGAACTTGCCCAGGCTACATTATAAGGAATAGATGGATAACTAGCTCCATAAATAGAAGAACATCCAGTAGCGTTAGCAATAACTAATCTATCTTTAAAAAGTTGTGTTAAAAGTTTAAGATAAGGTGTTTCTCCACAACCTGCACAAGCACCACTATATTCAAAAGCAGGCTTAACAAATTGACTACCTTTAATAGAATTAACTGGCACAACATTCTTTTCACTTACTTCATTAAATAAATATGCTGCCTCATCATATACTTCACTATTTTTAAATTTTTCATGCATAGTAATAGCTTTTTTACCCTTTTTACCAGGACAAACATTGGCACAAATTCCACAACCAGTACAATGAGTAATATTAATTCCAATTGTATATTTATAATCAACTCCCTTAATATTAACATCTACAAGCTTTTCTTTTAAAGACTCAGGGGCATCTAAAACTTCATCTTCATTTAAAAGGAAAGGTCTAACAACAGCATGTGGACAATACAAACTACACATACCACATTGAATACAATTTTCATGATTATACTCTGGAACAACATCAGAGATATTTCTCGCTTCTAACTTTGTAGTTGCAGCATCAACTGTACCATCCATATTATTTAAGAAACTACTAACAGGAAGTGTATTACCTTCCATTCTAGTAACAATATCAAATAAAGATTTTCTTTTAGACATTTCTGGTAAATAATCAACATTAGAAATTTTAACTTGTGTTAATTTCTTAACACTATTATCTATTGCATTAATATTTTTACTAGCAATATCTCCACCTTTTGATTTAAAACGATTATTAATATTTTCAACTATTTTTTCAAGCGCAAAATTAAAATCTATTAATTTACCAAGTTTAAATATCAAAACTTCCATAATAGCACTAATCTTACCATTAAGCCCCTCTTCACGTGCTATTTTTGATGCATCTATAATGTAAAACTTAATATTTCTTTTTTGTAAAATCATTTTATCATAATTACTCATATATTTTAAAATTTCATCTTTATCTTTAGATGTATTAAGTAAAAATATACCATTATGTGCTATTTTATCAAGTATATGCATACTTTTTAAATAACTTTCTTTAGTACAAACTATCATCTTAGCTTTTTCAACATAATAACTTTTTCTAATAGGAGCAGTATCAAATCTTAAATGAGAAAGTGTTACTCCTCCACTTTTCTTAGAATCATATTGAAAATAACCCTGTACATAAGCCTTAGAATAATTACCTGTAATTTTCATTAAATCTTTACAAGCACTAACCATTCCATCAGATCCATAACCATAAACTAAGAAATTTACATTGTTACTAGGCAAAACAAAATTTTTATCATATTTTATACTTAAATCTGTAACATCATCCATTATACCAACTGTAAAATTATTATAAGCTTTAGTATCTAAAAACGAATAAATTCCTTTAATCATAGCAGGAGTTGTATCTTTTCCAGAAAGACCATAACGCCCTCCATAAATTTTAATTTTTTCACTCGCTTCTTTTACAACTTTAACAACATCTAAATAAAGTGGTTCTCCAGTACTACCAGCTTCTTTAGTTCTATCAAGAACCGCAATTTTTTTAACTGTTTTAGGTAAAGCTTGCAAAAAATATTTTGCAGAAAATGGACGATATAAATGAACTTCAACTAAACCAACCGCTTCACCTTTTTTTACTAAATAATCAACCACCTCTTTAATAGTTTCACAAACTGACCCCATAGCCACAATAACTTTTGTTGCACCTTTAGCACCGTAATAATTAAAAGGTTTATAATTTTTACCAGTTATTTTATTAATTTCAGTCATATATTTATTAACAATATCAGGTAACTTATCATAATATTTATTACGAGCCTCAGTCATTTGAAAATAAACATCTTCATTTTGATTAGTACCGCGTACTGTAGGATTATCAGTATTTAATGCTCTACTTCTAAATTTATTTAAAGCATTATTATCAATTAAAGGTTTAACTTTTTCCATATCTAAAACATTAATTTTCTGAAGCTCATGACTAGTTCTAAAACCATCATTAAAATTAACAAAAGGAACACGTCCTTTAATAGCGCTTAGATAACTAACACTAGTTAGATCCATAGCATCTTGAACAGAAGAAGAAGAAAGCATTGCAAAACCAGTACTTCTAACTGCATAAATATCTTGATGATCTCCAAAAATTGACAAAGCATGAGTAGAAAGACTACGTGCAGCAACATTTATAACACAAGGCAAAAGTTCACCAGCTATTTTATACATATTAGGTATCATCAATAAAAGACCTTGACTAGCAGTATAAGTTGATGTAAGAGCACCAGATAAAAGAGACCCATGTATCATCCCAGCTGCTCCAGCCTCACTTTCCATCTCTACTACTTTAACAGGAGTTCCAAAAAAGTTCTCACGACCTTCACTTGCCCATTTATCAGTTAATTCTCCCATAGGAGATGCAGGCGTAATAGGATAAAGTCCAGCTACTTCAGTAAACATATAAGCTACATGACTAACCGCTTCATTACCATCCATTATTTTTTTCATATTTCATCACCATAAATATTATCTCATATTTTCAAAAAAAAAGCGATACCAAATTAAAGGTTTTACTATTAAGCTTCAATTTTATCTAATTTTTGTTTTTCTATTTCTTTAATTGATTTAGACGGAGTTGGTAACTCTTCAGACATAAGTACCACCTAATCTTTTAATACTATTTCTAATTTCTTTACCTACTTCATAATGAACAGAATTTGCAGTATATTCGTTATCTACATTATCTCTTTTTAATTTAGCATCTGTTTGTGCTATTCTAAATATATTATCTGCAAGTTCTTCACTACCCATATTATCAAGTATATCTTCTCTATACCTTAAATCCTTTCTTTTAGCGATTGTCTCAGCAGTTTCACCATTATATAATCCTTTATAACCAGCATTAGTAAATTTATCAAAATTCTTAACACATTTAGCACTAGCAATTTTATATAAAACTTTATTACCATCTTTAGTTTGTCTTCTTCTATAAAGTCTTTTTTCATCTTCTGATAAACTATTATATTCTTGTTCTGTAAGTTCCATTTTTCTAGTTTGTACTGCAAAATAAGTTTGTCCTAAAGCCACAGTTTCATATTTAGGATTAGCATTTTGAACTATTAAATAACATGCATATCTAGAAAGTTTATAATCAATAATAGTCTTTGTAGTAACACCTGCTTCTACGATTTTGGTGTAAACACCAAAATGGGAATTAATATTGTTATTACTTTGAGAACAAGCTACTTGAGCTTTTTCTATAACAGCAAAAAAATAACGCCATTCTTTATACCCAAGTATTACTTGTAATTCACGAGCTAACCAATATTCATCACCAACTTGATTTACATGTTTAATATCGTCAAAAGTTTTATTAACTTCATTAATAGCATTTTTCATCAAAAAAAAACACCCTTCAAAACTAATTATAAAAATAATATAACAAAAAAATGTTTGTATGTAAACTAGAATACAAACATTTTTTTGTATTTTTTAATTTTTTATTTTAAAAGGATTTTTATAACTACCATCACCACTTACTAAAATATTTTTACTTATACAAACGACAGGAATAATATTTTTCTCATCACTAATTTTACTCTTTTTAATAGTCCCAGATTTATCATAATAATTAGCATACGTCTTATTATTATCATTAGAATTAATAATATAATAATTAGTTAAATAATCAGAAATATTTAAATCATACATATTAACAAGACCAACTTTAAGAGTAAGTGCTTTACCTCTATCAATATTAAATTTACACATTTCCAAATAATCTTTATATTTCAAATTATTAAAATAATTATAATTA
>JAZUAY010000050.1:0-1809 GCA_045638205.1 Bacilli bacterium | reverse complement strand
AATAAAATCTTCTTTATAATTATAAGAATTATTAAAATCTATCATACAACCTCTAGATATAAAAGATGATGATAACATTTCAAAAGTATTACTATCAGTAATTTCTACACATATTGATTTATCATAACTAAGATCATCTATAATCTCAGATAAATTATTTAAATTTTTCTTTTTCTTAATAGTATTAGCAACTTCTTTGATTTCTCTAGTTTTTACATATTTGTAGTAGCTCTTCAAAAATATAACTTGAAATAACCATAAAAAAGTAAGTATAAGAATAGAGAATAATGCCAGATATTTCCAAATTTGTACTGCTAAACTATTTTTATTTATTTTTTTATTCATCAATAAATTTATAACCAACACCACGAACTGTTTCAATTAGGTCTCGGTATTTTCCCAAATTATTTCTTAAAAGTTTAATATGTGTATCAACTGTTCTATCATCGCCAAAAAAGTCATATCCCCATAAATTACTAAGTAATTGTTCACGAGAAATAGCAATGTTTTTATTTTCTATTAAGTATGTAAGAATTTCAAATTCTTTAGGTGTTAAATCTTTTTTAACTCCATCAATTTTAACTGTATGAGCTGAAAAATTAACTTCTAAAGTATCTAATTTATAAATATCCATTTTCTTAACACTTCTTTTACTAACTGCTTTAATTCTAGCGATTAATTCTTTAGGAGAGAATGGTTTAGTAACATAATCATCAACTCCTAAATCAAATCCTTGCAATTTGTCATATTCTTCACCTCTAGCAGATAAAACTATTGTAGGGATTTTTTTATTATCTTTAAGTTCTTTAAGCATAGTAAATCCATCCATTTCAGGCATCATAACATCAAGAATTAAGATATCAAAATCCTCATTATTTAATTTTTCTAAAGCTATTTTACCATTTTCAGCACAAGCGACAGTATAACCTTCAGCCTCACAATAATCTTTAATAACTTCTTGAAGTTTTACTTCATCATCAACGACCAAAACTTTCATAATTAATCACCTCTTGTACTCTATTTTAACATATATTTGTGTAAAATAAGTGAAAAAAATCAAAAAAATATGAATTTAGCAAATTGAGGCACTTTTTAAAGGAAATTTTACAAATTGGTCTTTTGCATGACTAATTTAAAAGTTATATATTATCGCCACCTTTGGCACTAATTGTGCAAATAAAAAGGAAAAAGTAGGTGATAATGATGAGTTTTCAAAAAATTAAACTTAACGATTCTAATAGTAAATATAGGGGATTTAATGAAGGTAAATAAGGACAAGCGAAAGAAGATGCTAAACGAATGCTAGCAGAAAATCTAGATATTGAATTAATATCTAAAATAACAACATTACCTACCTCTGAAATAGAATCACTAAAAGAAGAGTAAAACATTAAGTTTTGCTCTTCTTTTTATTAAAATAAATAATAATTCCCATGTATAGTGCAACAGCAGGATAAATTAAAACATGACCTGAAGTTTCACTAATTAAAAGCATTAATATAAAACTAAGTAAGTAAGCATCTTTAAGTTTTGATTTACATCCTATATAAATAATAATAATTATCATAAATAACAAACCAACAAAACCATATAAGTAAAAAATATCAAAAAGATCTATTTCAACAGTTTTATCAAGTTTTTCCATACCTACTAATTTTTCAATAAATTTCGCATTCTTAAATTTCAAATTATTATCATGAACAAAACTAAATCTATCATTAAATAAAGCAGTATTAATAAACTTAAGTGAAACTACATTTTTAATTTTAAAGAATTTTTGTTGAACAATTAAATTTTTATAAGCTGTAG
>JAZUAY010000049.1:0-9891 GCA_045638205.1 Bacilli bacterium | reverse complement strand
GGAATGTAATTAACCTCACTCTTAATATCAAAGTTACTTACTTTTAATTTAAGCAAATTAAATATCAAAACCAAAAGCGATGCAAAACCACCATCATAAATATAAGTTTTAATCATTAAACAAAGTTAGTTGAAAAGTTTTATTCTCAACTTCTCCTTTATTTTCTAGTATTAGATTACCTAAAATAACTTTTTTATTAAAAACTTCATGTTTGGTAAAATATTTCCCATTACAAAGAATAAAGTATTTACATCGCTTTAATGAAATTCCCATTTTCTTTAAATCATTTAATTCTAATACAAAAGCTTTTCTTGAAGAAATAATTTTACGAGCACTTTTAGGACCAATCCCCGGTATTTTTAAAAGTTCATAATAACTAACTTCATTAATTTCTTTAGGAAATTCATCCAAATGTCTCAAAGCCCAATCTGCTTTAGGATCAATTAACAAGTTAAAATTAGGATTATTAATATCTAATAAATGATTTACTTTATAATTATAATAACGAAGCAAAAAATCTGCTTGATAAAGTCTATTTTCACGAGTTAAAGGTGGAGTTTTTATACTAGGTAATAACTTATCAGAATTAACCGGTACATAAGCCGAATAAAAAACTCTTTTTAAAGAATATTTATTATACATATATGAACTTTTACTCATAATATCAAAATCAGTTTCATTACTTGCACCAATAACCATTTGAGTACTTTGACCTGCTGGTACATAATGTCTTCCTTTATTATTTTTAACATAATTCATAATATTATAAACATTATTAGTATTTTTTTCAGGTGCTAATAATTTAAGACCATTATCAGTAGGTATTTCAATATTAGCACTAAGCCTATCAACTAACCTTCCAAGCTTATTCAAAAGATACTTACTAGCACCAGGAATTGCCTTAGCATGAATATATCCAGAAAAATGATATTTATATCTTAAAAGATATATTGTTTCAATAAGTTTTTCCATAGTATAATTAGGATTTTTAATAATACCTGAACTTAAAAACAAACCTTCAATATAATTACGTTTATAAAAGTTAATAGTTATATCACAAATTTCTTCAGGAGTAAACATCGCTCTTTTAACATCATTACTTTTCCTATTAATACAATATTTACAATCGTATATACAAATATTAGTCATAAGAATCTTTAAAAGTGATATACATCTTCCATCACTAGAAAAAGAATGACATATTCCCGAGTATGCTGCATTACCAACACCACTATTATTTATTCTTTTACTACCACTAGATGAACATGAAGCATCATACTTAGCACTATCAGCAAGTATAACAAGTTTTTCATTTAAATTCATAAAATATCACCTATATACATTATACAACAGTTCGTTTATTTTGTCTAGAACATATTTTTGGAAATTTTAACCAAAAAAATAATAAACAAAATTAAATGTTTATTATTTTTGATAAATCACTTATACTATGAGTTAAAGAAAATTCATCATTTGACTTATTAAAGTACTTATATTTATCAGCTGTATCATCAAAAGTTAAATCTACATTATAATACTCACCATCTAATTTAACTATATTCCAAGCATGATGCTCTCCATTAGCAGTACCAGTAACATAATAAGTAGGTATATTTAATTTATTCATAATTAGTTGAAAAGCTTTAGCATAACCAGCACATACAGTATTATTGTTAACAAGTGCACTATAAGCTGATTGATTATATTCTGCATTACTATCATAATTAATTTTATCAATTAAAGTATCATGAACATACTGTTCTTTTTCTAAATCAGTATTAAAAGTATTAGCAACTTTAACTATATTATCAATTTCTTCATCAAATTTTTTATCTGCTTTATCAAGTGAATTAAACTTTAAAGTAATTTGTCTACAAATATTATCATAAGTATATTTATATTTAAAGCTATTTTCTAAAAAGTAAAGTTCAGGATGATCATTACAAACAGATTCTAAAACTTTATTAGTAGTTTCAACATCTAAATTAACAACTGGAATAAAAGTTGAGTTTAATTTTACTGCATTAGCATAAATTTGTTTATAAAGTAATTTTTCATTATTATTTAATTTAGCATAATAAGGATTATACTTAGAATCAAATTTTAAATTACTACCAGTATTATTATTAAATCCAACATAATTATAAGCCATAATATTACTAGATAATAATAATGATTTACTATTTATTCTAAGACTCTTAAACTCATCAAAAGCATATATAAAAGCACCAAATAAGAATAATACGATTACAGAACAAGTTTTTAAAACCATAATTTTACTTTGAATACGTTTTTCTTCTTCAATACGTCTTTTTACCTTAACTTTTCTAACCATCCTAATCTCCCCCTTCAATTGTTAGACATATTATACCACAAAACTAGAAAAATGTAAAGTATTTTACACACATTTGTTAAAAAATAAAAAAGAAACTAAACAGTTTCCTAAATACATAAAAATGGTGCGAGAGATGGGACTTGAACCCACACGCGATTACTCACTGCAGATTTTGAGTCTGCCGCGTCTACCAATTCCGCCACTCTCGCATAAAAAGATTATATCACAAAAGCTTATTTTTATGCAACATATTTTGAATGATATAAATCCACACTTTCATCATTATCTTCATTACTTTTAGTAAGAAAATCTCTCATATCAGGTAAATCATCTAGAGAGTTCATACCAAAATAATCTAAAAACTCACTTGTTGTTTTATAAAGAATTGGACGCCCCGGAAGTTCACTTCTACCACTTTCTTTAATTAAACCTTTACTAACTAATTTTCTAACTATATGCGTATTACTAACTCCTCTAATTTCATCCATTTGAACTCTAGTAATAGGTTCATTATATGCTATAATTGCTAAAACTTCCAAAGCTGGTTGACTAAGAGTATTAGTTTCTGGATTTTCAATTAATTTTTGATAATAATCTTTATGTTCTCTTTTAGTTGTAAGCTTAATTTTATTACCTAAAAAATCAATTCTAAGACCTCTATTTTTATCTTCATAATCACTTTTTAAAGCTTTTACTAATTCTTTAGCAGTATCATTATCAATATCTAAAATATCACTAATTTGTTCAATACTTAAACCATCTTCACCAACAACAAAAAGTAATCCCTCTAAAACTGCTTTCATCTAATCGCCTCACATTCAATTTCTCCAAAATCTTTATCTTGAACTATTCTTAACTCCCCTTCTTTTGCAAGTTCTAAAACTGCTAAAAAAGTTGCCACAACATATTCTTTACTAAAATCTTCAAATAATTCAGTAAATTTAAAATGTTTTTTACTTTTTAAGAATCCTTTTATTTTAATTTTTCTATCACTAACTTTAATTTCTTTTTCAGTAACTTTAGTTTTTAAAGGTTTAACTTCTTCCTTTCTTTGTAAAAACTTTTGAAATGCCAACACTAAATCATCTAAACTAACATCACTATTAATAATAGCATTATCTTCTACATAATTTTTAACTTCTTCTGGAGCTTTAGTATAAACTTCACTTCTAATATTAGATTTTTCTTTTAATAAATCAGTAATTTCTTTATAAGATTGATATTCAACTAATCTATCAACTAAATCTTGTCTAGGATCATCTTCTTCTACATCCTCTTCATCATTACTTCTAGGAAGAAGCATTTTAGATTTTATATATAAAAGCTCAGATGCCAACACTAAATAATTACTAGTAACCTCTAAATTCATCTCCTGCATCTTATTAATATAATTAATATATTGTTCTGTAATCTTTTCAATTTCAATATCAAGTATATTCATTTTTTCTTTTTTAATAAGATGTAATAATAAATCAAGTGGTCCAGAAAAATCTTCAATTGTAAACTCTAACTCCATAATTATCATCCTCATTATTTATTGTATCACATTTTAAGGCATAATAAAAGCCTAATCTCTAGGCTTGAACAACAAAGTAAAGAAAAAGGAAAAAACAATTGCAGCAGTAATACCAGAAGCTGTAAGATCAAATGTCCCCATAAAGATTCCAAATAAACCATTTGTATTAGCTCGAGCTAAAGAGGCATGTACAAGTTGATGACCAAAACTAGTAATTGGAACACATGCTCCCCCACCAATTATTTCAACCAATTTATCATAAATATTAAAGATATCCAACAAACTTCCAATAACAACAAGCATACTAGTAATATGACCTGGAGTTAATTTAGTATTATCTAAAATCACTTCAGATATTAAACAAACAAGACCACAAAACAAAAATGATAATATTATTTTCATTATACACTCTCCAAACTAATTGCATGAGCAATACTTAAGATGTTTTCTTTTTGAAAAAGGAATATTGGATTAAATAGAGCTCCCGTTGCCACAACTAAAACTTTTTTAAGTTTACCTTTTTTCATCTCATCAAATATTTTAGAATACACCACAAGTGCACTAGCAACAGGTCCTGAAGCACCAGCATGCACATATTTTTGAGAATTAATATCATAAAGCATTGTTCCACAATCATCGTAAGTTTTATTAAGTTTTATTTTATAACGTTCAAGTAAGAAATCCTTAACTATTTTTTTACCATAAACACCTAAATCTCCTGTAACAATCAAATCATAATAACTAGCATCCCTCTTCATTTCTTTTAAGTGTTCACTAATAGTTTTACAAGCAGCACCTGCCATCACTTCACCCATATTCAAAGCATCTTTCACATTCAAATCCACAATTGATCCTAAAGTTGCTGATTCTATTTTAATTTTACTTTTTTTATTAGATAAAACTAAACTTGCACCACCTGTTGCCGTAAACGTTGATGTTAAAGGTTTAGGTGCTCCATACTCAGTTGGATTTCTAAATTGTTTTTCACAAGACATATTATGAGAACTTGTCACGCATAGACAAGTATTAATATATTTGGAACTAATTAAAGCTGCTCCCATAATAATTGCCTGATTATTACTAGCACATGCAGTAAACACACCCATAAAAGGAATAGAAAAATTAGAAGCTGCATAAGTAGACACTGATATTTGATTTTGCAAATCACCTGCTATGATTAAATCTATTTGATTTCTATTAAAATTAGATTTTTTAATTGCAAGTTCAGCACTTTCAAAAGAAAGTTTAACTTCAGCTTTTTCAAAACTATCTTCACCCATATATAAATCATTATGAGTTTTATCAAACTTCTTACCAAGAGGACCTTTGGCCTCATATGGTCCAACTACACAAGCACTTGCATCAACATAAACATTTTTAAACTTAAAATTCATATTAAACCTACCACCAATCTAACAAGAGAAACGGTCCAAGCTGAAACAACACCATAAACAATAACAGAACCAGCAAGTTTAAAAGTATTACTACCAATTCCATAAATAAAACCTTCATTTTTATATTCCAAAGAAGCACTTTGCATAGAATGAGCAAAACCAGTAATAGGAATTAGAAGACCACATCTAGCAAAGTTAACAAAAGAATCAAATACACCAAGAGCAGTTAAAAGTGCTGAAAAAAATATTAATGTAACAATCATCATAGCACAAGACTGATTTCTAGAAACATGTAACAATATACAATAAAGTTCTACTAATGCTTCACCAAAAGACCCAACTAAACCACCAATTAAAAAAGCACGAACACAATATAAAAATTTATTTTCAATTGGTTTATGTCTATTAGAAATTTCCATATACTTTTCATCTATCATAATATAATCACCATTAATATTTTTAAGCAAAAGATAAAAAAATATACAAAAAAATTAAAGTCTAACCTTTAATTTCTTAGTTTCTTTTTCTAATTCTTTTAAACTCTTATTTGGTGTTGGTAAATCTTCTGGCATAGTTCCACCTAATCTTTTAATACTATTTCTAATTTCTTTACCTACTTCATAATGAACAGAATTTGCAGTATATTCGTTATCTACATTATCTCTTTTTAATTTAGCAGATGTTTGTGCTATTCTAAATATATTATCTGCAAGTTCTTCACTACCCATATTATCTAAAATATCTTCTCTATATCGAAGTTTCTTTCTCTTAAATATATCATCTGCACTTTCTCCATTATATAACCCTTTATAACCAGCATTATGAAATCTAGCTAAATCTTTTACACCACTTTTAACCGCAGTTTGATTTAGATTATAATTTCCTTTTCTTGCTTGATTTCTTCTATATAATCTTTTCTCATCTTCAGAAAGTTCACTATATTCTTTCTCACTTAATTCTTGTTTTCTAGTTTGAATAGCAAAATACGTTTGAGCTAAAGCTATTACTTCTTTTCTAGAATCACCATTTTGAGCAATGAGATAACATGCATACCTTGATAATTTATAATCTTTTGTTTCTCTTTGAGTGTTTGAACCTATATCAACCATTTTGCCAACGCTGGCAAAATGGTCTTCAATATTCATATTAGAATTTTCACATGACAACTTAGCTTTTTTAATCACATTTTCAAACCTTCTCCACTGAGTATACCCTAATATTGATTTCAATTCTCTTGCATACCAATACTCATTACCTTCTTCATCAATATGTTTTATATCTTCAAATATTTCTCCTGTATATTTCTTTACTCCATTCATTTTTAATTCTCCTTCCTATATACTATAAGTCTCAATATATTTTATACAAGTAAATCGATTTACAATTACTATCTTATCAAACGAATGTAAGATTGTAAATACGAACACAAACATTTTTTTGAAAAAAATTAAAATACACAAAAAAAATTAAAGTTTAACCTTTAATTTTTGTAATATTTTATTTTCTTTTCTAGAAACTTGCACTTGACTAATACCCAAATTTTTAGAAACTTCACTTTGAGTATAACCATTATAATATCTATCATAAATAATTTGTCTATCATAATCATCTAAAGATTCAATTGCATTAGAAAGATCCATAAAATCACTATTAGTTTCCCTATCATAAACTTTAATAGTATCATAAAAACTAACATCATCAAACTCTGAATCAAGACTAGCAACTGGAGCATATAAAGAATTAATTTTAGAAATAGTATTCATATCAATTTCTAAAAAACATGAAAGTTCAAAATCACTAGGTTCATGAGAAAGTTTTTGTCTAAGCAATTCTCTAGCCTTTTCAATAGTCCTATAAAGTTTAGCATTATCACGACTAACTTTAAGATTTTTATTTTCACGAATATATTTATTAACTTCACCTAATATATAAAAGTAAGCATAAGTAGAAAATTTAGCACCACCACTTGGATCATAATGGTTATATGCCTCAACCAACCCAAGCATACCAACTTGATACAAATCATTAAAGTCTCCTTTATATTTTTTAATAATGCTATAAACCAAACATTCATAATCCATTACATTAATCAAACTAATCATCTCCTAAATATTTAAATGCTTCAACTTCACTATTAACATAATACAAACCATTTCTACTAAAACCAATTCTATTTTGATAAAATTTATTTAACCCACACATAACAACTTTTCCACAATTAAGAAATATTTCTACAAGTTTACTTTGAATTTTACCAATAACACTATCCGGAATATTAACATCACAAAAGTCAATTGTAAAATAATTAATTCCTTGTTTATATAATAAATAATCTATTTCTCTATTAAATTTATCAATATCTAAATTACCATATAATCTAACAAATAAAATCCCCTTATTAAAATTAGTACAAATCTGCATAATCTTCCTCCTACACATAAAGTATAGAACAAAAAAAGAAATAAATATACAGCTTCGACAAAAGCTTACATTTATTTCGTTCGACATATTTTTACAAATTTATCAGTTTTAATCAAGTGATAACGTATAAGGATCAGAAGTCGTTCCTGTTCCCCCTGCTTTTTTAATGTTTGACGCTACAGAGAGCACTGGGCGCAAACCAAAGGAAGAACCAGTTACACTTTCAGCATATGAAGACGATAGCCCACTAGCATACCACTTATATTCACAATTACACCCAGAATACTGAGTGCTAGTGCTACCAGTACAACAAATATTAGGGGCCGAGCACCATCCACTTTGATCAAAACAAGAAGATAAACTACCTGTACCATAATAAGTACCGTTATTACTGTCCACTATTGTACCGCTTGTATTTGTTATTAACATATTACTTGATGTTCCAGTTCCTGTATAAGTTCCTCTATGATTTCTTTGACCAACTTTTGCAAAACTTATACTTTGACTTGAAGAACCGCTCCCTGCACTCATTGTCCAATATTGTTCTCCTGTATATAAATAGTTTGATGTATTAGTGCTTGTTGTATCTAGCCCTGCTAAATATGCTTCTCCTGCACTTATTAATCCTATATTTAATGTATAACTTGTTGAACATGATAATGGATTTGTTGTATCTAATGTATCTCCACAATAATTTGTATTTTCTAAATAATTACTATATGATAATAAATTACTATTATACCAATTATCTACTTCTGTTTTTGCAGTTGAATCATATGCAGTTGAGTTATATGTATCATTATATATACTTGTTCCTATTTGTGTACTAACACCTGTTGTAGTACTACACTCTCCATTTGTTGATGTTCCATTATATATCATTTTTATTCCACCAGTTTCTGTTGTTCTTATTATCTTCCAACAATATTCTTCAAAATTTACATTATTATTTGTTGTACTAGCATCTCCTGAATAATAATATATTGGATTTGTATCAGATGATGTTGATGCTAGTAGCGTAGCATTTTTCTTTACAACATCTGATATATAGGTACGTGAAGATGGCATAGCTTCAACTGTTAAAGTTGCTGTATCATATATTGCATTTGTTGTTCTTGCTGTGATTGTTGTACTTCCTTCTGCTAAACCTTCAATCTCACAATATGTACTTCCAGCACATTCTTGTGGTATTGTTGCTACACTGGTATTACTACTTTCCCATGTTATACTTGCTTTATTTCTAACATCTGCCGGATTTAACGCTATCATAAATATTGTACTGTTCCCTGTAAATATAGTAGTATTACTACTGATTGTTATTTCTCTTATTTCTGGTTTTTGCACTGTTATAGCTTTTGTGGCATATATATCTGGATACTCTCTTACACTTGCTGTTATAGTTACTTGTCCTGATCCTATTCCTGTTACTAACCCATTTGATGAAACTGTGGCTTTACTTGTATCACTACTACTCCACACCAAATCTAGACTACTTACTTCACCACTTGTTTCTCCACTGGCATTTGCTACATTTAACTGTGTTGTACTTCCTATATCTACTGTATTTGCTCCACTTATTGTTATGGTGTCTACGCTTGGTGCTACTACTGTTACAACGCATTCTGCAGTCTTACCATTTACTGTTTCTACTGTTATTGTTGTAACACCTATTCCTACTGCTGTAATTAGTCCTGTACTACTTACTGTTGCTACTCCATTTGATGCACTACTCCATGTTACACTCTTATCTGATGCATCAACTGGTAGAACTGTTGCACTTAACTGATTTGTACTTCCTCTTACTAATGTTACACTTTCTGTGTTTAAACTTACACTTTCAGCATCTGCATCTACTACTGTTACTATACAGTCTGCAAATTTTGTTTTATCACTTGTTTGTACTCTTACTGTTGCTGTTCCTGTCGCTACAGCAGTTATGTTTCCACTACTATCTACTTTTACTTTATTTGTATTACTACTACTCCATATCAAGTTTTTATTCTTTGTATTTGCAGGTGTTATAGTCGCAGTAATATTCTTTGTTTCCCCTTTTTGCATGGTTAATGAACTCTTTGATAGAGTTATTCCATTAGCACCTTCAACTGCTACATCTTTTCCATATACATTTACTGTTACTTCATATGTTTTAGATTCTTGTGTATGAGTATACCCCTCTGCTATCCACATACGTAGTCTATAATATACTACTTTATCTGTTGTTATTT
>JAZUAY010000048.1:0-5222 GCA_045638205.1 Bacilli bacterium | reverse complement strand
TTTTTTTTCAACAGTTTTATTATTTTTAGCATTTTTATTAGTACTAATATCAATATTAATATCACTAATATTATAAAGATTCCAAATAAGAAAAGCACAAATCATTAATAATATAATTATTATAATATTCTTTCTAAAAATTATACTATTTTTATATCTTATAAGTTTTCTAGTAGATTTATCTATTTCTTCATCTACTCTACCCTTTAAATAACTAGTTAATTCTTCTCTAACTTCTTTTAAATCCATCTCATCAAGTTTACGTTCTTGTTTTTTCTTATTCATAAAACCCACCTCATCATTAATATACCATATTTTAATATAAAAAAAAAGAAAAATGCGTTAAAAACGCATTTATATCATCATTGGTGCGAACGACGAAGTGGTTTACAACTTTTTCGCATAAAGACGATTGATTTATATCAATCACTATATTCATTTTACCATAAATAAGAAAAATTAAAAGTACTTTATTAAATTTTGTTAAAAAAAGAAAATACTTCAAATGAAGTATTAACTATTTTGTCCTCAACGATTGATTATTATTTGTTGTTTGATTCTCTTTTTGAGTTTGCAATTCAATTTTCTTTAAAAGAATATCAGCAATTAACTGATTTCCTGTTGTATTAGGATGAAAATCCATAGGAGCACAATAGTCTTTTAAAAATGTGATATCGCAATGTTCAACATAATCATATTTTTTACTTGCTTCTAATAACATTTCATTATATAAATTTATTACTTCCATAAATTTATTTATATATTTCTTATTTCTATTTTTCACTTTTTCTTGAAGATAAATTAATTTTTGAATTTTGTCATATAGTGGAGAATAGTAATAACTTAAAGAATATATTTTAACATTAGGATTTAATTGATGAATCAACTGCCAATTTTTCTCAACATTACTAATACATTGCTCTAATATAGGTCTAATATCTTTTGGTAATTTTGCTCTAACATTTTTATCAGTCAATTCAACAGGACCAGCTTTTATATATGTAAAAAAGTCATTAGGCCCCGCACTATATATGAATATTGGATTTTCAGCATTCACATATAATGATTTCAATGTATTATCGTTATCTTTTGAGTTAATTTTAAAACTTTCTTTATACTTTTTGGGAACTACTAATTTGAACAATATATTTGTATTTCTCAAATCATCTATTGATTTAACTTGTAGACTTTTTATATATGCAAGACTTTTATCTTCGTTTAGATTACTTTCTAAATCCCATGTATGATTCTTATTTAACCTTGAAAAATTAAATCCAGATACATTGTATCCTTTACTTTTCATTGCTTCTACAATGATATCATAATAACCTATATGATTCTTATTTTCTTTTGTAAAAGGCATTCCTAATGAAGAAACACCACAAAATATTTCTACATTTGTCAATACAATCACAACCCTTATTAATAATTAACGACTTTTTTTCATATCATTTAAGTCTTTTGCAATATTATTATCTGTTGAACCTCTATAAAAATCAAATGGATATCTACCTTTTAAATAAGTTTTAATAAAGTCAATGAAGTAATTATAATCTCCTGTTTTGCTCTCATATTTTTTAGCAATATCATCAATAACATCTATTATATCATTTTTAGAATAATTTGTACCATTTACATCATTATCATTACTCATTTGGAATAATATTCTGTCTAAATCAATCATTAAATCTCTAATGAAATAATTATCAATTATTTTGTTTTCTATTTCTGCTAGAAAATGATAATATTCTGCTTGATTATAATGTGGATCTGGAATAATACTTCCACTAGGTGTTTTATAAAATGCTTGTCTAGGAAATGATGGTACATATGTAACATTAGCAAATGCTGCTCCAACCTTTTTTATTTTAGAATTCATAAACATATCAGTTAGTGCTGTATTAACTATTCTAGGAGCCCCACATAAATATATTTGAGTATTTGAATTATTATTTCTATTATTATTTTGTATTAATTCAAGTATGGCATTTATACCATATATATCTCTATCAACTGAGTCAAAAATATTTGGAATAGATAAAGAACCATGTCTAGTTACAACATCTAAAAATGAGCCTGTTCCTAAATTTAGAATTACTATATTTGCATTTGCTTTATTTGTGTCAAATATAACATCTTGTATTTTTTTATCAGAACCACCTGCAAAGAATTCATTGATTTCTTCTTCTGTTAAAAGTGGACTTCCATTTTCTATAGCTCTTCTATAATCGGCTATATTCCAATTATGTGAATCTTTTTCACAACAATTTTGTATAATCCAGTTAGATACTGCTAATGCATTATTATTTTCACTTCTTGATAATTGATATGTTTGAACATCTAATCCTTTACTTTTTCCAAAGTCAATTAACCCTAAATTTCTATCTAATAATAACCTTCCAGGCTCTGACATAGAAAATCCATCACTTATTGAATTACCTATTGCAGTAAGAGATAATTTATCTTTCGGATAATCTCTCATAAATCTTACTAATTCTTCATTAACTTGTTCTAATTTTTCTTTTTCTTCATTTTTATCATATTTCATAGTAAAACACCTCGTATATAATTTTATCATATTTTAGGCAATTCTCCTATACTATCGTTCAAAGCCATCACGATTTTTATCTTTTTTATTAATTACACTAGTATATTCTTTTTCATCCATAATAACATTTATAAATAAATTATCAGCCATGTCTTTATATTTATCATCTTTATCGCCAAATATACCATGTATTTTATCGTGAATAAATTTTACAATAAAAAATCGAACTTATTAAAGTTCGAATAATTCAACATTGGTGCGAACGACGAAGTGGTTTACAACTCTTTCGCATAAAGACAATTGATTTATATCAATCACTATATTCATTTTACCAAATCACAGAAAAAGTAGCAATAAATTCATGCTACTTTATAATGTTATTTTCCTTTTGGATATAATGTTTTTTTTAAAACAGGTCCTTGTTGTTCTTCAACTATAGTTTCTTCTGTTTCTGTTGGAACATATGCTTGTTCAATTATAGTTTGTTTTGGCACTGGTTCTAAATTTGCTCTTCTTGTACCATCAATACGAAATTGTTTAATTTCTTCAATAACTTTTTGAACTTCTTCTTCATTATGTGTAGTAAATGGATATACTATAAAAGTTTTATCTTGTGCTTCTTCTTCAGTCATTTTATCATAAGCATGTGTAATTTTATAATCTTCTGATTTGAATTGAATCCTGCTAACGGGAATATCTGAATTTGGAATACCTATAACAGCTACATTCTTACCATCAATTTTACCAATTCTATATGAATAAGTTGTTGCTTCATTTAATTTTTTTACCTCATCTAATGTATATGCTAATGGCATTAATTCTTCATAGTATAATGAAGTTAATCCGTGATCTACAACAATAGGTCTTTTTCCAATAAATCCGAAAAACTCTTCTTCATTTTCTTTAGCAGTAGTAAATGCAGTAAATGTTAATTTTTGCATTTTTCCTTCCATTTTGGCATATTGTTCTTTTTCTCTATCAGTCATAGGAATAAGAACTTCTTTAATTTGTGGGTCATTCATTACTGACTTTTTCATTTTAATATTTACAATACCAGCTCTTAATAAATTAACTCCTGGAACAAACAATAGAACTACATCTAATGCTTTTTTAAATCCATTAGTTTTTTCTTTCTTTTCTTCTGCTTGTCTTTTTTTATATTCATCTAACACACTTTTATCAATCTTATAGCCATTCTTTGAAATTTCTAATACAGAATCAACTGCACCATTAAGACTGATAGCAACACTTCCTACAACAGTAGCAAGTTCTCCAACAATTCCTAAAAATATATACATATAAACCTCCCTATAAACTAAATTATACCCTATTTTTAAATCAAACTATATATTATCGTTCAAAATCATGAGGATTTTTATCTTTTTTATTAATTACACTAGTATATTCTTTTTCATCCATAATACCATTTATAAATAAATTATCAGTCATGTCTTTATATTTATCATCTTTATCGCCAAATATACCATGTATTTTATCGTGAATAAATTTTACAATAAAAAATCGAACTTATTAAAGTTCGAATAATTCAACATTGGTGCCCTAAAGGAAGGAGTACAACAACTTTTTAAAATAGTTTTTTAGAAAATTTCTTTTCATTTTTTAAAACTAATTTTTTAATTTTTTTATTGCTAGTATTTATTGCATATTGTTCATCTATATCTAGTACTTCTGCTAAAAATCTTCTTTCATCTATTTCCATTTGTCGTAATTCTTCGTTAGATGGTATTGATATACCTGATAAATTTACTTCAACATTCACAGTTAATCCATCTTCATAAATGTGAGTATAAGTTCCATCCTCATTTTCAATAGTCTTAATTGGCTTTATTCCATATCTTTGATTATATTCAAAAATTTCAATTGGATTATTTTTATCACCAGTAAATTTAGGAATAGATGAACTTTGTCCCTTTTGCATACTTATCCAAGCAAGCCTTCGTATTAATCTATCAATTGTTCTTTCAATAGGTGAGGTAGTTAATTTATTTATTAATTTTTCTCTTGATTGTATAGCTTCCCTCTTTTTTCTTTCATATGCTTCATATACATATCTATCTATTTCATCGTCTGAAAAACCTTTTTGTTTCAATTCATCTCTTATTTTCATATTCAAACTCCTTTTCTATGCACAATGATTATGTCATTATGCAAGTGTGTTTTTAAATTGTCAAAATTTAGTAAAATTGATTGTATTAAATGATTTCTTCTGATACAATTTTGTTAGGAATATTTAACAGTTGAGTGCTTACCTCCGAAAGGAGGTGGTGAAATGACTAAAAAAGATTTTCTAATCTTTGCTTTAATCATTATCATCCTTCTTCTTATTATTCTATTATTTAAATGATAATGAGTTTTAAAAAGAAAATGCACTCAATCTAACAAGATTAAGTGTGAACCTATTGGTGAGTACTCAACTTTGCGATGTTAAGTATTCCTTTTTATTTTATGCAAGTTTCCTTGACATATTCATAATAACATAAAAACGACTTTTTTGCAAGTCGTCTATTTTATTTGTTGATTAAAATTCAAAGTTCTCGTTATATATATCAATGGGAATTTAGTAGTAGAAACTTAGTAATTAGTCAAGGACGAACAAAGTGAGTTCATTTTAATCCTTGACTAATTATATCGAATTATAATATTTTAACAAACA
>JAZUAY010000047.1:0-2169 GCA_045638205.1 Bacilli bacterium | reverse complement strand
TAATATAACTTTCTGTACCACTTACTAACAATTTATTAATAGCTCCATCAACCTTTTTACTAGCATTATTAAGTCCTTCAGTAACAAAAGAATAAGTAACCAATACTAAAACTGATAATAGGCAAATAACCGCTAATAATTCTACTAAAGTAAATCCTTTTTTCATACTCTCACCTATTTATATTATATCATCAACAAAAAAAAACAACAATTATTTATTGTCATTTTCTTTAATAACTATGATTAATTTATGATAATGTCTTAAGTGTTAACTTTTGAAAATGTCCCAAAGTTAATGTATAATACACCAACTGAGGTGTTATGTATGAGAAAGGTTGAATTAAGAATGAATGAACAAGAAAAATATAATATTATCAAAGAACTAGTTGACCATAACGGAAACAAAGAACGTGCAGCATTGAAACTAGGTATTACAATACGACAAGTAAATCGTTTAATAATCAAATACAAAGAAAACGGAAAATCTAGTTTTGTTCACGGTAACCGTGGACATATCCCTAGCAAGGCATTAGATAAATCCGTTTCCGAAAATATTATACTACTTTATAAGGTAAAATATCAAGACTGGAATTTTAACCATTTTAAAGAATTTTTAGAAAAGAAAGAGGGAATTAAAGTATCTTATGACTTTATATACAAAACTTTAACCAAGGATGGTGTATTATCACCTAAAGCTAGAAAACGAACAAAGAAAGAATTTATCAAACAACAACTGCTTAAAGAAAAGAAAATTAATCTTTCTATGACTGATGAACAAATTGATACAATTGTTAATCACGAAATAGATTTACAAGGCTCACATCCTAGAGGGGAAAAACCTAAATATTTTGGTGAAGTAATTGAACAAGATGGTTCTATACACTTATGGTTTGGTGAGAAAAAAACTTGCTTACATTTAGCTATTGATAAAGCTACATCTACTATCGTTGGGGCATGGTTTGATTATCATGAAACGCTAAATGGTTATTATCATGTACTATATCAAATACTCACTAATTATGGTATTCCTTATAAGTTTTTAACTGATAATAGAACTGTATTTAACTATCTATCATTGAATCCTGATAAAAGAACTAGTGATAAAGATGTTTTAACTCAATATGGGTATGCTTGTAAACAACTTGGAATTGATTTAGAAACTACCTCTGTATCACAAGCAAAAGGCCTAATAGAAAGAACTAATGGTACTTTTCAAGGTAGATTAGTTAATGAACTTAAATTAAATGGTATAACTACTATTGAAGGTGCAAATAAATATTTAACTGATGTTTTTGTACCAGAATTTAACAATAGATTTGCCATGGATTATCATAGTTTTAAATCGGTATTTGAAACTTCACCTTCTGATGAAGTAATCAACTATACACTGGCTGTATTAACTCCTAGAAAAATAGATAACGGTAACTCTATTAAGTATCAAAATAAATATTACCAACCATATTTAGATAATCAAATAAAATGTTTTTTACCTAAAACAGAGTGTCTAGTTATAAAAGCATTCAATGATGAACTATTGGTTACTATAGATGAAAAAGTATACGAATTAAAGGTACTAGAAAGAAACAAGAAATTATCAAAAGAACTAGATTCAGAAAATCCGGTGATTATTAAAGAAAAGAAAAAATATATTCCACCAATGACACACCCTTGGAAGATAGCATATTTTAAAAAACAATTAAGAAAAGCACATACTTCGCACGTATATGCTTAACTAAGGGAAAGTTTTATGCCGAGAAAATCCATTAATTTAGGTTGTAATTTATCGTTATGCTTTAGGCAATCAAATTTCAAATTTGATTGACGTCCCACTATTAGATAAATTACTAGGTTCCTAAATCAATGGAGGAATTGGAATAAATTTTCCCGCTAATGTTTAATTTTTTTTAGGACATTTTCAAAAGTTATTGACATTATTTATTGTCATTTTCTTTAATAACTTCTTTTCCTTTGTATGTTTTGCAATTTGTACATACTCTATGTGGTCTTATTTCTTCTCCACATTTAGGACATTTTACAGTTCCGTTTGCACTAATTTTATAGTGTGTACGACGCATTCTTCCACTAGTTTTACTAACTCTTCTAAATGGTACAGCCATTTAAGACACCTCTTTTCCTATAATAAATCTTTTAATTTTGCCAACTCTGGAT
>JAZUAY010000046.1:0-9522 GCA_045638205.1 Bacilli bacterium | reverse complement strand
TTATGCTAGAGTAAAAGCATTATATAAAACTTAAAAAAAATCATATAAAATTAAGGGGCTAATGCGCTCTTTTTTAGATTTTATAAAAAAAGAAAAAAAGAACTTGACAATGGTTAGCAAGTCTCCTGTTTGCAATATGATCGCTCATAAGCATCACCTCCAGTTCTTAGTATTACCTAAAAACGAGAGGAAAACCTAATATGTGTATCTCAATCGTTTAATATATAATAGTAATTTTTTTATGTCAATAACTTTTCTGAAATCAGCAGTAATATTTTTATTTTAATAAATCCTTTATAACATAACTTGTAATTAATAAACCAGCTGATGCAGGTACAAAAGAATTACTTGCAATAACACCATCTACTTTTTTAGGTAATTCCCTACTCCACATAACTATTAATTTTTTATTAATATGTTCATCTTTCAAATATTTTCTAATAACCTTTGCTAGTGGATCACCACTAGTTTTTTTAATATCACAAATAGTTAAATTTTCTGGATTCATTCTATTACCAGCACCCATTGAAGAAATTATTTTAATATTATTTTCTAAACAATATTTAATTATTAATTTTTTAGTACTAATAGTATCACATGCATCTATTATATAATCATAATTATCTAGATCAAGATCTAAATAATTATTCTCATCAATAAATTTATCTATTTTTTTAACATTACAATTAGGATTTATATCAATAATTCTTTTTTCTAAAACATCCACTTTTCTTAAACCAATAGTAGAAGTAAGTGCAATAACTTGTCTATTTATATTAGTAATATCTATTTTATCACCATCAACAATAGTAATATTTCCTATACCAGACCTTACTAAACTTTCTGAAACATAACCACCTACACCACCAACACCTAATACAAGGATTTTTTTATTATTTAATTTATTAACACTATCTTCTGAAATTAAAAAAGATAGCCTATCAAATCTTTTATCCATTTTATGCTACCTTTCTGTCATCTTTTTTTACTTTAACTTTATTTTTACTACTTTGTATCCAATTTAATGGTTCTTTATAAACAATATTATAAAGTCTAGATAATTTAGAATAAACTTCTTTATTACTTATTGCTAAATCATAATAATTATTTAAACTCTTAGCATCCTTACTATAAGTAGGTGTTAATAAATTAATAGTTTTTTCAAAATCTTCTTGTTTTATACTAGAAGTTTTAATAACTTCACATTCAAAATAATCTAAAAAGTTTAAAATATCAATTAAACCATCTAAATCATGTTTTTCTAAAGTCTTTTTATAATTACCATTAGTGTTATTAGCAATAAATTCTAATCTATTAAGTTTATCTTCAGTAATTCCATCTGCAATACCTAAAGATTTTAAATTAATATATCTACCTTTAATTATATGAGGATTTTCTTCTTTCATATCAACAATTGCTTGTCCATATAATTTATCCCATCCAGAACTAACTCTTTCTGGTGGATTATCTATTTGATAAACATCATAATTATTACTATTAGGTTCTTCTTTAGTAGTAACTAAATAATCATTTTTATTAAGTCTATTATTATTTCTAATAAATGCTGTTATATCCTCATAATTTTTATTGTTTTTGTAACTAGAATCTTTATAATTAGTTCTATTTTGTCCAATTATAATTATATCAGATGGTTTTATATCATCTATTCTAACACTATGTCTTGCTTTTTTAGCATTTTTTAATTTAACACTAACATTTAATACCCTACCTCTATTAATAATTGGAAGTACTAACATGAAATCATTCCCTTCAGTTTACCTATTATAACATAAATATATATATATAACAAGAAAAAAGCAAAAAAAAGCCAAGGAAGCGTTCTTGGCATAAAACGATAAAACCTGTTCTTACAGGTGGGTACATCTAGATTACCTTTAGGATCCCTAAATTAATAGGTCTTCAACACCAGTAAACATTGAAATTCCCGTATCGTTACATATGTGGTTTTATTTTTTGCTAGCATCGCATTCCTCAGCATTTTTGTACCTTAAATATAACACATTAATATTTTTTTTACAAGTGATTTTTAAATTTTTTTAAAATAAAAAAAGGTTATAACTAACCCTTAATTTGATTCATAACTTCTTCAGCAAAGTTTTCTTCCTTCTTTTCAATTCCTTCGCCTACTTGATATCTAATCATTTTAACAATACTTCCACCATTATTTTTAACGTAAGTAGAAACATTTAAAGAAGTATCTTTAATAAAAGCTTGTTCATTTAAGCAAACTTCTTTATAGTATTTATTAATTCTACCATTAACCATTTTTTCAGCTATATCAGCTGGCTTTCCTTCATTCATAACTTGTTCTTTAATAACTTCTTTTTCATGGTTTAAAACTTCCTCTGGTACATCTTCTATTGCAACACAAATTGGTGCCATTGCAGCAGCATGCATTGCAACATCTTTTGCGATGTTCTCATCTGCTCCATTAACAACAACTAATGCTCCAATTTTTCCACCCATATGAATATAATTACCAAATACTTCATCATCATTCTTAGTAATTTTTTCAAATCTTCTAAGACTAATTTTTTCTCCAATTTTAGCAATCATATCTATTAATTTATCATTAACAGTACCATCACCATCAGTAATATTTAAAACTTCTTCAACTGATGTAACTTCATTATTAAGAATAATTTCTGCTAAATAGTTAACAAAATTAACAAATTCACTATTTTGAGCAACAAAATCAGTTTCACTATTAACTTCTATAATAACAGCATCATTACCATTAGTTTTAATAGTACAAACACCTTCAGCTGCAATTCTACCTTCTTTTTTAGCAGCTTTACTAATTCCATTTTCTCTTAACCAATCTATTGCTTTTTCAATATTGCCTTCACAAGCATCTAATGCTTTTTTACAATCAAGCATTCCAGCTCCTGTTTTTTCTCTTAATTCTTTAACATCACTTGCTTTATACATATTATTAATCCTCCTTACTACAAATTATTTTAAAGCATCAACTAAATCTGCTTTTTTCATTGTTGAATAACCTTTAATTCCTTTTTCTTTAGCAATTTTCTTTAAATCTGCTAGAGTCATAGAACTATAATCTACTGTTTCATCAGCTTTTTCTTCTTTTACTTCTTCTTTTTTAGTTGTCTTTACTTCTTTTTTAACTTCTTCCTTTACCTCTTTTTTAACTTTTTTCTTAGTAAAAGTTTTATTTGGTCTATCGTTTCTATTTGGAGTTTTACTTCTTTCTGGTTCAGTTACATAATCAACTATTTCATTACCATTAACTTCTGCTATTGCATTTGTTAAAACTCCTAAAACAACTTTAACAGCACGAACTGCATCATCATTACCCGGTATAACATAATCAACTAAATCTGGATCACAGTTAGTATCAACAATACCAAATATAGGTATTCCTAAACTACGTGCTTCTTTAATAGCGATTTCTTCTTTACGAGGATCAACAATAATTAATGCTTGTGGCATTCTCTTCATTTCTCTAATACCACAAAGATTTCTATTTAACTTCTCATATTGTTTTTTTATTTTAATAACTTCTTTTTTAGGAAGCATATCAAAAACACCAGTTTCTTCTTGTTTTTCAATTTCTTCCATTTTTCTAACTCTAGATCTAATAGTTTTAAAGTTAGTTAAAGTTCCACCTAACCATCTTTCAGTTACATAATACATATTAGTTCTAGTAGCATTTTCTAAAACTGCTTCTTGAGCTTGTTTCTTAGTTCCAACAAATAAAACTTTTCCACCTGCTTCAGCAATCTTTTTCATAGCTTCATATGCTTCTTCTAATTTTTTAACTGTTTTAGCTAAATCTATAATATAAATGTCATCTCTAGTTGTATAGATGTACTCCTTCATTTTAGGATTCCATCTTCTTTTTTGATGTCCAAAATGAACACCTGCTTCTAATAAATAATTCATTGATACAATATTACTCATAAATTTTCTCCTTTTCGTTTTTTTCTTCTACTAATCTAAAAATTCACCACCTTAAAGGCACTAGATAAATCTATAATTAGTATGATTATTTTTCTAATTCTTTAATTAAATCTGCTTTTTTCATTGTTGAATAACCCGTAATTTTATTCTCTTTAGCCATATCTTTTAATTCTTTTAAAGTAAGTTTACTTAAATCTTTTTTATCTTCTTTAGTAACTTTTTCTTCCTTTTTAACTTCTTTCTTTTCTACCTTTTTAGTAGCTGTTTTCTTAGCCTTACCACCAACTGTTACTTCCATACTTTCTTTTACAGCACTAACTTTAACTTTTCCATCTCTACCATCATTAGAGATTTTTACAAGCTCTGTAAATGCTTTTGGATCATTAATTGCAATTTCTGATAACATCTTACGATTTACCATAACTCCTGCTTTATTTAAACCTTCAATAAATCTTGAATAACTAATTCCGTTTTCACGACATGCAGCATTAATTCTAGTAATCCATAATTTTCTGAAATCTCTTTTTCTTTGTTTACGATCACGATAAGCATATCTTCCTGAATGCATAACTTGTTCTTTAGCTGTTTTATATAATCTATGTTTACTACCAAAGTAACCTTTAGCTTGTTTTAATACTTTCTTATGACGAGCTTTAGTAACTGCTCCATTCTTTACTCTTGCCATTATTTATTCCTCCTTTACTTCTAATAAATTAAATAATATTCTTTAATCTATTATGATCAGCTTTACTTAATGCTGAACCCTTTCTTTTTACTCTGTTAAATTTACTACTCTTGCTACCAGTATTATGACGAGTACCAGGAGAGTATTTTTTTATTTTTCCACTCTTTCTAACTTTTAGTACTTTAGCAGTACCTTTATGTGTTTTAATTTTTGGCATAATTTCTTCCTCCTTAACTATTAAACCTTTTTCTTTGGAACTAACATCATAGTCATATTTCTTCCATCTAATTTTGGTGCATCTTTGACATCAGCATATTCACTCATTCTACTAGCAAATCTCTCTAATACTTCTTTCCCAAGTTCTGTATGCGCCATCTGTCTACCTTTAAATCTTATAGATAACTTTATTCTATCACCTTTCATAGCATATTTAGTAGCATTTCTAAGTTTAGTTTCAAAATCACCTACATCAATATTAGGAGATAAACGATACTCCTTAAGTTCAGATTGATTAGCTCTTTGCTTTTTCATTGCTTCCTTTTTCTTCTTTTTTTGTTCATAACGGTATTTATTATAATCCATTATCTTTGCAACTGGTGGATTAGAATTAGGACTCATTAAAACTAAATCAAGTGATGCATATTTAGAAATTGTAAGAGCATCATCTCGTGATTTAACACCCATTTGTTCACCATTAGGACCAATAACTAACATCTCTTTAGCTTTAATCTTATCATTAATAATTAATTCACCTGACATTTTTGCGATATCTAACACCTCCATATAATAAGAAAAGTGGATATAAATATCCACCTAAAAAGCCTAATAATTTTATTAATTTAAAAATCAGCTTCTTACCCATTCGCATAACTAGCAAATCAGGTGGATATAAAATCTCTTTCCTTCAATCAGTATAAATTATATGCTTAAATTATTTATTTGTCAACACTTTTTCTTTATTTTTATCAAAACTAGTATTATTATTCTTATAATTATCAATTAAATTAATTTCATAATCTCTAATAACACTTAATTGTTTATAAACATCATTACTATCAATATAATCTAAATAAACCAAATAATCTTTAAGTTTAGCATATTCGTCTAATAAATCTTCATTATTTCTTAAAAGCAATTCTGTCTCTTTTATTTTAACAGTAATAATTTGTTTATAATATTCCACTACTTTAAATAATATCTCTTTTTCACTTAAATCCTTATTCTTTTTATAAATATTTTTAATATCATCAACTCTTACAGCAATAATACTTAAAAGTGAATCAATTTTTTCTAAATCAGTAACATTATATTTATCAAAACTATTAATATATAATAAATCACTTTTTAAATTATTAAATATTAGCTTTTTATCAACTGTACTTAAATCATATAATAAAAATATATATTTTCTCTCAACAGTAAGACGCAATTTAGAATATTCATCACTCATCTTAATCATTAGCTATCCCCCCTTAAATACTTACACATTATAACATATTTTACATAAAATGTAAAGTTTTTTGATAAATATCATCATACTTAATATTCTTTTTAAAAATATCTATTTCATTTTTTAATAAATCTAAATAAAATGGTTGAATAGGTTTTAAATCATTTTCTAACATTGGTAACATAGTTGGTAATAAATATTTATCACTATCTATATTATTAGTTAATGTATCAGATAAATATTTTATAGTTTTTTCTTTGTCATTAACAACTCTTTCTATAGGATTTTCAATTCTTTTATACAATTCTTCTTCAAATATTAATCCTAAAGATGTATCAAATACCCAAGAAACACCAGAATTATCAGTCATAACAGCATAACAATGTTCACTATATAACTCATCTCTAAATCCCATTTTATATTCGTTTATCAATTTAGGATTTAATTTTAAACTATTAACTGTAGCATTAACAATTTTATAATTATTATCTTTCATACCCAAAGTAACAAGCGGAGCAATTTCATAACAATTACCATCACAAAAATCATTTTCCAACAATAATACACTAATAGGTAAAAATCCATAATAAATATCTCTTAAATCACTTAAAAACTCTTCATCATAAATTTTTATAAGACCATTCTTAATTCCATACATAAATAAAGCATGCTTTTTTGTATTATACATTCTCCAAATTAATTCATTCATAATATCCTCCAAAAAACAAGAAATATTTTAACATAATAATTAGAAATAGTCAAAAAAATACCAGAGATTAATCTGATATTAATTATTTTCCTAAATAAGTTATTTTAGCATAACCATCTCCTGATTTAGCACATTTACCTATGGCACTAGAATTAAATCCATCAGGACAGTTAGTAATATCTCTTTCATTAGCATAAGAAGTATTTCCATATGTTGATACTGTTTTTGTTTCAGAATTAGAAGATTCAGTACAGTCATAACAGTACATTGATTTTGTTACTCCATAAGATGATGTAAGGTTTGACGATGCTATGTATGAAGAACCTCCTCCACCACCAGCATATCCTGAAGCACCTCCATAAAATCCAGCTCCTCCACCACTATAAGCAGCAGTAGTAGCACCAAGACCAAAGGCTCCAAAATTAGAGTTTAAATAATTACCTCCACCTATTTGAGTTCCACCACTTGCAGCTCCATCATATCCAATACCACTTCCTGAAATTGTAGCTCCATTGTTACCTATAATACCGCCACCATGGCCTCCAGAACCACGAGCATATCCTCTATTAGTATGATAAAATGCTCCACCACCACTTCCTGCAACAATAATTATTTTTTCTGATATGTAATAACTATTATTATTAATTCCTTTAAAATTTTCTAAATTTTGTAATTGACCGCTTTCATAAGATATGTGCGTAGCTCCACCACCAGATGCTGCTCTATGATCATAATAATTTGATATTCCATCTCCTCCACCATTATAACCACCTGACACAGTTGAACCATTTGCATCTATTCCACTTCCTCCGATATTAATATATAATGTTTTATTTTTCAATAAATTACTTATTCCAACTGCATAAGCTCCATATCCACCTAAATAAGAAGAATAGCTACCACCACTAGCTCCCCATACTTCTAGTTTATAATGACCATTGCATAATGGTGTAAAAGTATGTTCTGTATTAGTTGTTCCATTAGCAAAAACTACTTTATTTTGTTCATATTCACAAGAACTTTCAACAGTAAGTGTAAAACTATCTGTTATATTATTACCACTGTTTGTGGTTACTGTTATTGTTGTTGTTCCAGCACTTATGGCATTAATTACTCCTGCTTGTGTTATAGTAGCAACTGAGGTATCACTACTACTCCAGGTTACAGTTGTATCATCTGCACCTGCTGGTGATACACTTGCGCTTAATGTATGATTACTATCAGGTTCCATTGTATTATCTTCTGGTTTATTTCCTATTGTTACACTTGTTGGTAATAATGCACTTACATTAACCTGTGATACTCCACATATATTACTTGATGTACATGCTTTTACTGTTGATGCAGAAGAAGTAATTGCACCTGCTATTATGGTACAGGTACTACTTCCTGTGGTACAGTCATTTCCTAGTGTTACATAATTATCACTGGCTCCTGCACCACTATTTTGTCCCACACTCCATGTAACAGTATCTAAATCTCTTGGATCACTTTGTAAATCACTGGTTATTCCACTTAAACTATAGATATACTCTTGTGTTCTTTGTAAGTTTACATCACTTCCTATTGAGACACTAGATGCTTGACTTGCTACTACTGTTATAGTACTCGTTGCAGTATGTCCCTCTGCATCTTTTGCAGTTACTGTTGTTGTTCCTTTACTTAATCCTGTTACTGTACATACTGCAGTAGAAGAAGTTGTCTCTAGCTCTCCAGTTGAGTTTCTACTTCCCCCAGTACAACTTATACTTGCCTTACTTGCATCACTATTTGTCCATGTTATAGTCTTATCTCTTGAGTTAGCCGGTGTTAGTGTTGCACTTATTGTTGTATTATCTCCTCTATCTAATGTCAATACTCCTTTATCTATTGTTATTCCCTCTACTACTGGATCTAGTATTTCTACACTTATTTCTACTACATCTGCATCTGGATTACTAGCACTTTTTACTGTTAAGGTTGCTATTCCGGGTCCTACTGCTCTCACTCTTACTTTATTTGCTACTACACTTTTACTACTTCCAGTTCCACTGGCATTAGCTTCAGTATACTTTTCAATATCTAATACATCACTATCACTTGTCGTCCATTCTACTTCATTACTATTTGCATTAGCAGGTGTTGTTCCTGCTTCTAATATTGTATCTCCACCTGTTATTAATTCTATCTCTTCAGGAGCTCCTACTACTTCTACTCCTGTTGGCTCTGGTTTATTGACTGTCACAACACAACTTGCACTATGACCATTGGCATCATGCGCAGTAATTGTTGCAGTTCCAGTTGTTCCACTTATACTTTGGGCTGTTACATTTCCACTTGAGTCTACTACTGCTACACTACTATTACTACTTTCCCATGTTATGCTTTTATCTGTTGCATATTCTGGTAGTACTGTTGCACTTAATTGTTCGCTTTCTCCTTCATCAAGTGTTAAACTATTTTTATTTAAACTTATTCCACTTGTATTAATATGTGAATCTGTTCCATACACATTTACTTTTATGGTAAAGAACTTACTTTCTCCTGTTACTTGATAATTTTCATCTACCCACATTCTTAAGATATAATAATCTGTTCTGGTGCTTGTTGTACTATCACTATGAAGTAACATCTCTCCTGCTGGTGTTCCTATTTCGGTTGTGGAATTAATTGGATTAAATCCAGTAGGTTCTAATACAGAAGAATATGTTCCCTCTGCTCCTGAGGTACTTTTTTCTAAATATATTCTTACAT